>JBLNAU010000641.1:0-8709 GCA_050259515.1 Syntrophothermus sp. | reverse complement strand
CCTTCGAATCGTCAGCGAAGAACTTGTGATAGGGACCGGAGTAAACCACATCTTCGGCAACATCGGCTTTGAATGCAGTCGCATCACTACCGGTGCGCTCTTCAAGCTTCTGTGTCCAGGCCTTCTGGAGGACATAGTTGCTGCTCACGTAGGCAGCCACGATCAAAGGATTGACCGCTTTGCCATTCGCGTCGAGCTTGGCCTTGATTACGACGGTCTGAGGATCAACAGCTTCGATGGTGTCGATATAATCTTTATTGCCAGTACCAATGTTGGTCTCGTATTTGAGATGGCTCGCCCAAGTGTAGGCAACGTCATCGGCGGTTACCGGGGTGCCATCACTCCACTTTGCAGCGGGTTTGATCTTGAAGGTGAGCTCGGTCATGGCATCGTTCCAGGTATAGGGACCATCTGCGAGCAGAGGATAGACCTGGCCGTCGAGCATGTCATACAGGTACGGGGTTTCGAACATGATGACGCGAGCGTTATCCTGCTGGCCGATCGCCAGAGCATTGTTACAAGTGGAAACGTAGGGATTCCAACAGGTAACCGGATTCCACTGCTGGCCATTGAAGTACAGGGTCTCGTTGCGGGGCAGTGTGTTCGCGTCTCCGGGAGCTTGAGTGGCTGCTTCCGTCGGAGCTTCCGTGGGAGCTTGAGTGGGAGCTTCCGTCGCAACGGGAGCCTGAGTTGCCTGCTGCGGGGCTTCGGTTGCCGGAGCAGCCGTTGGGGCAGCGCCACCGCATGCCGTGAGAATCATCGATGCGACGACCAGCACGGACAGAATGTACAAAAGTTTCTTCATGGTGAGATTTCTCCTCAAACTAGAATTTTGGGATTAACAATGTACGACGGATGAGAGTGGAAATTGGAAAAGGGTTTCACCTCCTTTGTAAGTGAACTGATTTTCATGATTCACATCCACAGGATCTTCGGAATATGATCTCTGTCGGCAGGATTGTCACCCCGTCTGTTGGGTGATTTTCCAGAAGCTCAAACAACCGTTCAGTGGCGATCTGGCCCACCCGCTCGGTTGGTGCTCGCACAGTGGTCAGGGGGGGATTGAGAAAGGGGGCAAATCCCAGGTCATCGAACCCAATGACGGCCACATCCTCCGGAATTCGAAGCCCATGCTCGTGCAGCGACTTCAGCACTCCGATTGCCGCGTCATCGTCCCCTGTAAATACAGCATCGAACGCGACCTGCTGTTCCTGATCAAGAAATTCATTCATGACCCTATAAGCAATGTCGCGTTCGAAATCACCATTTATTATTAAATTTTCATCGATGGAGATGCCATTTGCCTGCAAGGCAGCTCTATATCCCACTTCCCGCCGCATCGAATCTTCCTGGTTTGCGGGGCCCCGTAAAAATAAAATGCGCCGCTTCCCATGGGTATTGATCAGGTGATCCACCAACAGCCTTGTGATCTCTACGTTTTCAACCGTAACACTTGGAATGGGAACCTGGGCAGGAGGCGTTCGATGGACCAACACCATGGGAAAACCCCTGGCATTCAGGGTAGCCAGGTCCTCATCCATGAGGCCGTCGGAGAAGACCAGCAGCCCGTCTGTGTTGTGCGGGCCAATGGGGGGCTGGGTATGATCCCGACTGTTGGCGTGGTAGGTTGCGACGATCAAGTTATATCCATTTTGCCGAACAATTGCTTCAACACCATTCAGAAGAGGAACGAAAAAGTCATTGTGGAGGTTATTGAGCAGCAGACCGACCACACGAGTTTTCCGGCTTGCCAGGTTCCGGGCTGCTGCATGAGGCACAAAGCTCATCTTTCTCATCACGTGATCCAGTCGTTCTGCAACTTCCGGAGAAACGGGCACGTTCTTGTTTAGGTAACGGCTTACAGTCGCAACTGAAACCCCCGCCTCTCGGGCGACATCACGAATCGTAACGGAAGAAGAACGACGAGTCATCTTTGTGTAACCGTTTACTGTAACCGTTTACATTATTTCATAATGTATTTATAGAGTCAACCAACGCTTATCTTAAAAAATCAGTGACATATTTCACTTGCGGATAAAAGACAATAGGCCATGGTTCATAGGGATAAAAAAAGAGACAACCTGTACAGGTTGTCTCCTTGGTGAGCTTTTCCGAAATTATAAGGTGACCCGGCCCCGCGTTAATAAAGCCAGGACAGCTACGAATAGGGCCGAGCCGATCACCGACCAGACGATGGGGAAGGCTCTGCCGCCCACATTGATGGCAAAGATCTCGGGCAAACCAAGGGCCCCGGCAATCCATGAACCTATGACTGCTCCCACAAAACCGACCAGGATGGATGTGACACAGCCGCCTACTGAATATCCGGCCAGCGCCTGACCGACCGCGCCACAGACCGCGGCAATAACGAGCAGGATCACAAAATCGAGAATTGTCATTTCGAACTCCTTTCGCAAAGGAAACTTGCTTGCAGGACCTACTTGTCCAGTTAAAAATGTTTACACAAATAATGGCTATTTAAATGCAAAGGATGAGCGGGGAGTTAGTCCGCTCATCCAGTTTGTACTATATGTCGCGTGTGTCCAAATTGTTCAGCCACATGTCCAGTTCGTTGTACGCCTCATCGCGGCTGTAGCCGTAGCGTTCCTGGATCAGGCCTGCAAGCTCATCATAGCGGCCGCTGGCCTTGTCCAACTCATCATCGGTCAAACGACCCCACTGTTGTTTAACTTTACCTTTTAACTGTTTCCATTGACCAACTAATATGTCTCTATTCATCATCCATCTCCTTTCTTTCTGCTTGATAAAGCAGTGCGATAGAAATAGACTTGTCTGAGGCAGACATAGTCATTATCTTAAACGATGGAGAGAATCGTTTGTTACCGTGAATTAAGGGAGGATGCGTTTATTGTCTGACAGGTGATGTGGAAGGGTCGCTTCTTGGATCCAGATATTTGAGGCCTGAGCCTGTATTGAACAGGACGACCCTCTCATCAGGCTGTATCCATTTCCGCTCGATCAACTGCTCCAGGGCGGCGAGGGTGGCAGCTCCCTCCGGCGCGGCGAAGATTCCCTCCATGGCAGCCATTTGTTTTTGGGCTTCAAGAATTGCCTCGTCGCTGACTGCAACAGCAGTGCCACTGCTTTCATAAATATCCTGAAGGATGAGATGATCGGCGAAGCTCTTCGGAACGCGCAAGCCGGATGCAAGAGTGTGGGCGCCGAGCCAGAAATCACAAAATGAAGCGCCGCTTTCAAAAGCCCGGACCACAGGAGCGCAGCCCTCCGCCTGGACCGAGACCATGCGCGGACGGCGGACATTGTCGAGCCAGCCCAGCGCTTCCAGCTCCGCAAAGGCTTTCCACATTCCAACCAGCCCCGTACCTCCACCGGTCGGATAAATAATCACATCGGGCAGGGTCCAGCCAAACGACTCGGCCAGCTCATAGCCCATCACTTTTTTGCCTTCCACGCGATAAGGCTCCTTGAACGTGGAGACATCGAACCAGCCCTCTGCCCGCGCTTTTTCCCCGGCCATGCCTGCTGCATCGCTGATCAAGCCGTCCACAAGGATCACCTCGGCGCCAGCCATGCGGCTCTCCTCGATGTTTGCATAAGGCGTGTCCCTGGGCATGAATATATGAGCCTTCAATCCCGCTCGGGCCGCGTAGGCTGCCATTGCGCCGCCTGCATTCCCCGCAGTAGGGATAATGACCTTTTGAACGCCGAGTTCCTTGGCCTTGGAGATCGCCGCGGAGAGTCCGCGCGCCTTGAAGGATCCGGTTGGATTGCTGCTTTCATCCTTTACATATAGATTGGAAAGACCCAGCATCTTCCCCAAATGCGGCAGATCGAGTAATGCAGTATCCCCCTCTCCCAGGAACACCTGATTTTCAGCCTGCAGGACCGGCAGGAGCTCCGACCAACGCCACATGCCTTTTCTACGCCGGGAGATCTCATCGCGATCCACGAACATACGTACTTTTTTTAAATGATAAACAGTCAATAAGGGTGACTGGCAGAAGGGGCAATAGGTGTGGATCTCGTTGTGGGTGAATTCCTTTCCGCAGCCTGAACATTCCAGGTGGGAAATATAGGAGAGCGTTTTTGCTTTTGTCATGGAGCTTATTGTATCCATGTTTTTGCTCTTGAGACCTGTGGTTTTCATGATTATGGCGTTGGTACGAACGCTTCCACCCGCGCCCACAGCTCGCGAATGTTGATCGGCTTGGACATGTAGACGTCACACCCCGCGCCAAGCGCTTTCTCGGCATCGCCCTTGAGCGCGTTGGCAGTGATGGCAATGATCGGGGTGCGAACCAGCGCGGCCTTTGAGCTGCTTCGTATTCGATGTGCCACTTCATAGCCATCAATATCCGGAAGATTGATATCCAGCAGGATTAAGTCCACATCCTGGCTTTCCGCGATCTCCACCCCCTTCAAGCCATTCGGAGCCTGCAGCAGGCGATAGCCGCGCGCTTCAAGCGCCCGTTTTACCAGCATCATGTTATCCGGATTATCTTCTATGTATAAAACATTGTTTCCCATGGTTATTCTCCTTGTTCTCCGCTCTTCTCTTCGATGACCTGGATCACCTGGTCAACAAATTTGCGCGGGGGTAAAGTGCCTTTTTGATATACGGCTTCGATATGGCCGTTTAATCGCTTTCTTTCTTCGGGGGTAATATCCTTGGCGCTGACCACCACGACCGGAATGGCCCGGGTCCGCGGGTCGAGCTTCAATTCCTCCACCAGGCCGAAGCCGTCAATCCCGGGCATGGTCAGGTCGGTGACGATCAGGTCGGGGAGCTTCTGCCGGGCGAGGGTCAGCCCTTCCCATCCATCCTTGGCATGGAATACACGATAGGCCTTGTATCCTTCAAGAATGCGCCGGATGAGAAGGGCGTCGTCAGCGTTGTCGTCGATCAACAGGACCGAGGTTGTCCTTTCATCCAGGTTTTCCAGCGCAGCCTGCAGCCCCTCGCGCGGCGCGGGAGATTGATCCCGGCTGAGGTGCACATCCACCGCCCATTGGTCTCCGAGGATGTATTTCTCGACAGGAAAGGTGTGCCCCGTGCAATTGACGACGATTAACTCGTCTGGCCGGACGATTCCGTTGGCCTTTAGTTTTTCCAAACCCGCAAACGCCACCGCGGTCGCCGGCTCTACAGCCATTCCCTCGCTCTTGGCAAGGGCACGCATGGCAGACGAGGCTTCCTGGTCGCTCACCCCTTCCATTACACCGCCGTGCCGCTGGATCAAATTCCAGAGATAGGTGTAGGACTTACCGGGATCCCCTGTGGACAGAATGATGATCCGCGTATTGGGAATGACAGGTTCGGCAACCTCCCTGCCTGCCTTGAACGCGCGGACCATTGGCGCGCAGCCTTCCGCCTGGATGACAGCCAGCTTGGGGATCTTATCGATCAGGCCCATGTTGAACAATTCCTGGAACCCCTGATACACACCCAGCGGGCCCAGGCCACCACTGACAGCCTGGATGTACCAATCGGGCGCGCACCAGCCGAGCCCTTCCACGATCTCGTAGGCGATCGTCTTCATCGATTCGCGGGCAGGGATGGAGCCTGCACCGCGGTCATACAATAGATGTCTGCGCTGTGCGAACTGGGCGGCGATCTGTTTGGTCTGGTCGTAGTTGCCACTGACCCGGATCACCTCCGCTCCGAAGAGGGCGGCCTCGCGCAACTTTTCCTGCGGCACCAGGCTGGTCATGAACACCCACAGCTTGATGCCTGCACGCGCGCAGGCAGCTGCATATGCGACCGCTGCATTGCCCGTCGATGCGATGACCGCCTCCCGGATGTTTCCTTCGTTCATGGCAGCCACGGCCACCGCGGCCTGCCTGTCCTTGAAGGAGGAGGTCGGACTGTAGCGCTCATCTTTTATATAGACCCGGTCCAGCTTCAGGTCCCGCGCGAAGCGTTGTGAGAGGGTGAGGGGCGTTCCGCCAGCGGGGTAAAGATCCAGGGCGGAGGGATCCCTGAGCGGCAGGACATCCTGGTAGCGCCACATGTTGGAGGGGCGTCCGGGCAGGCCGCGCAGGATCTCACGCTTGAAGCTTTCGTACTCATAGCGCGCCTCCAGCCATTGAGAGCCACAGCCTTTGCAGGTGGCGGGAACGAACGGCTCGTATGGCTGCTGGCTGCCGCATTGATTGCATGCGAGGAACTTGGGTGTCGCCATGGTTAACCTGCCTGCTTCGCTTGCTTTTCAATCACTTCCGTAATGCGCGCTTCGACCGGCAGCTCGACAAAAAAGACCGAGCCCTCTCCGTTGACGCCGCTGGACTCTGCCCACAGGCGGCCGCCATGCATCTCCACCAGTCTGCGGCTGATAGGCAGGCCAAGACCGGTTCCACCTACCTTGCGGGTGGAGGACGTATCCACCTGCGTGAACTCCTGGAAGACCGCTTCGAGCTTATCGGGCGGGATGCCGATGCCCGTATCGCGGACCGTGATCAAAACCCTCGCGCCTTCAAGCGCTTCCGCCTTGAGGGAGATCTTGCCGGTCTCGGTGAATTTGATGGCATTGTTGACCAGGTTGATCATCACCTGGCGGAGACGAGTGTGATCCGCATACACTTCCACCAGGCGATCAGTGCATTCCTCGATAAAGAGGGCCAGATTCTTTTCACTGGCAAGCGTGGAGGTGATGCTGGTGACTTCATCGAGCACTTCATAGATCCTGAACCTTTCAGGATTGAGGTTCATGCGCCCGGCGTCGATCTTGGCCATGTCGAGCACATCGTTGATCAGGTGCAGGAGATGCTGACCGTTCTTTTGAATGAGACGCAGATCGCTATCCATGTTGACTGTCAGTGGACCATCCAACCCTTCCAGGATCACATCGGAAAAACCGAGAATGGAGTTGAGAGGCGTTCGCAACTCATGCGACATATTGGCCAGGAAGGATGATTTGAGGCGGTCCAGCTCCCGCAATTGCGTGACCGTGGCGGACTGTTCCTGGTACAGACGGGCGTTCTGCAGGGCGACTGCGACCTGGGAGGCAAGCGTGGTATAGACGCTGGCATCTTCGGTGGTAAAGCCCTGCGGGTTACCGGACTGCACATCGAACACACCGAGCACCTGGTTGCCTACGATCATCGGCACTGCCATTTCCGCCTGGGTATCCGGGAGCAATGGGTTGGGAAGGAAGCCTGGCTCGCTGCGTACATCATTGACGATGATCACATCTCCCGAACGTGCCGCACGGGCAACGAGGGACTGTTCCGCGTCCATGGGGATGGAATGTTCCTCCGCCACCAGCTGCCTTCCGACCTCACCTGCACCGGAGGCAAGGAGCAGGGTGTTCCACGATTCATTCAACAGATAGACATGAGCATGATAGAGGCCAAACCGTTCCTTGGCCACATCCACCACGGTCTGGAGAAGTTTATCCGGATCGAGCACGGTAGATGCTGTGGTGCTCACCTGGGCCACGGTTGAGAGCTCGGTGGCACGGCGGGCAAGCGCTTCCTGAGCCTTGATACGGTCGGTGATGTCTGCAAAAGTGGTCAGGATGGAGGGCTCACCCTGATAATCGAAGGTTCGGGCGGACAGCAAGGCCCAGAATGGCTCTCCATCGCGGCGGCGTAGCTGGACGAGCATGTTGGCAACCACGCCCCTGGCACGCAGCTCCATCACAAATTTGGCTCGTTCCTCCGGGTTGTAATAGAAATCCGGCGCAGGCTGATTGATCACCTCTTCATATCCAAACTGGGTGATCTCCAGTGCCGGCTGATTGACAAACGTAAGATGGTTGTCTGCCAGACGCGTAATCACCATCGGGAGCGTGACAGTTTCCAAGATGAGCTGGGCGCGTTGATGGGCCAGGCGGATGACCTCCTCTGCTTTTTTACGCTCGGTAATATCGCGGGAAACACCGACGGTCATGTACACCTGGCCGTTTTCATTCCGGATGGGGGCTTTCACGGTTTCAAAAGGGAATACCGCGCCATCGAAGCGCGTCACCGGCTCCTCCGGGACCGAGAGGATGTTGCCGGTCTCGAAAACATACGCATCATCCTTGATGTATTGCAGTGTGTAATCCGGCTCGACGGCGGGGGCATCGATCATGTCCCGTAATTGTTCGTTGGACATGCCGTAGTACTCGCGGAAGCTCTTGTTCGCCCAGACGATGCGTGATTTTTCTCCCTTCACTAAAACCATATCGGTAATGGCGTCCAGGATCTGTTGGTAACGCTGCTCGCTCTCACGGAGTGCGATTTCTGCCTTCTTCCGTTCGGTGATATCCTGGTTGGCGCCATAGAAGCGGGTGATGTTACCCTGCTCATCGCGTTCCACGTTGACGGTGACGGTGATGTATCCGATCCCACCATTCCGGTAGAGCACACGGGATTCCAGTTTTGCTTCAAATAAACGTTCTGTAGCGGATAGCGCTTTCCCGATCTCGGCACCTACCACCGGGATGTCCTCTGGATAGACAAACCGTCCAGCGTACTCTGTGGATGACATCGTATATCCACCCTCCTGCTGGGCTGTCGTGTGAAGAATCGAGTAGAAGTGATCGTTGAAGATAAAGAGATCCCTGGCTGGATCGTATTCCCAGTGACCGAGTTTGGCGAGGTCCAAGGCTTCGGCCAATCGCGCTTCCGCCTGTTGGATTTCGATCCGGCCCTGCTCCGCCACTTCGAGCAGGCGGAGATTTTCAATATGATCGCTCAATTGCTCAGCGACTGCGGCAATGATTTGGGCGGCCTTATCACTGC
>JBLNAU010000640.1:0-3413 GCA_050259515.1 Syntrophothermus sp. | reverse complement strand
CAGCGTTTCGTTGAGCAATGGCATTCGGCTTGTTTATCCCTGGCTTACAAATGGTGGGTCGCCCTACATGATCAAGGCATTTGTTATAATCTCTGTTAACGCAGTTCAGGAGAGAGTTCATGCCCAAAACAAAGGGTACTGTTTCCGTTGTACTTCCCCTCGAGAAAGAAGAGATCATCAAGGATTATCGCCTGGCGTATCAAAGCAGACAGGCTTCACTTATAGGCAGACGAGAAGTATTAAGCGGTAAGGCAAAATTCGGCATTTTCGGAGATGGCAAGGAGCTTGCCAATCTCGCCATAGCGCGTGCATTCCAAAAGGGGGACTGGCGCTCGGGATATTATCGTGACCAGACCTGGATGTTCATGTTGGGGGTGATGAGCATCCAGGAATTTTTTGCCCAGCTCTACGCCCACGCCGATATCAGCCATGAATCGAATACCGGCGGGCGCTCGATGAACGCTCATTTTGCCTCCCGTTACATCAATCCCGACGGAACCTGGAAGAACCAGACGGCCATGTACAACACCGCCGCGGATGTCTCGCCGACCGGCGCCCAGATGCCGCGCACCGTGGGGCTGGCCTACGCCTCCGTCCTGTATCGCGGGCTGGAGGAGCTCCAGGAGCTGACCCAATTCTCAAGGAATGGCAATGAGGTCGCGTTCGCGAGCATCGGCAACGCCTCCACCGCCGAGGGAATGTTCTGGGAGTCGGTCAATGCCATCGGTGTCCTTCAGGCGCCGGCGGTGATTACGGTCTATGACGATGGCTATGGCATCTCCGTCCCCAATCAGTTCCAGATGGTCAAGGAAAATATCCACGATATCCTGACCGGTTTTCAGCGTGACCCCTGTCCCGAGCCGGACTGCCTGCGCGGGTATGACCTGTACCAGGTGCGCGGCTGGGACTACCCCGCGTTGCTCGAAACCTATACCTCGGCGGCGGCGATCGCACGCGAGTTCCATATCCCGCAGCTGGTGCACGTCACTGAGGTGACCCAGCCTCAGGGACACTCCACCTCCGGGAGCCACGAGCGCTATAAGACTCCCGAGCGGCTGCGGTTCGAGGAGGAGTTTGATTGCATCCGCAAGATGCGCGAGTGGATCCTCGAAAGCCGCATCGCTACGGAGCCTGAGCTGGCTGCCCTTGAAAAAGAGGATCACGCGGCTGTGGAGGACATTCGCAAGCTGGCCTGGGACGCCTATCTCGCTCCGATCCTGGAGGAACGCGGCCAGGTCATGGACATGCTCGATGAGATCGCCGGCAGTTCCTCCCACGCCTCCGAGCTGGGGCAGATCCGCGACCGGCTGGCCGCCCTGCCTGCGCCTCTGCGACGGGATGTCCACAGCTCCGCGCATGAAGCGCTGAGAATTCTGCGAGAGGAAGCCAATCCTTCGAAGCAAATCCTGGTCGAGTGGAAGAATGAACAGGATAAGGTCAACGACCAGCGCTATGGCTCGCATCTGTACACCGGCCGGGCGCTTGCCGTCAGGGAAGTCAGGCCCGTCTATTCCGATTCCTCGCCGACCGTCATGGGCTTTGAAGTGGTGAATGCCGCATTCGATTCGATGCTGGCGCGCGATCCGCGTGTGATCGCATTTGGCGAGGACGTCGGTTTTCTGGGAGATGTCAACCAGGGCTTTAAGGGGATGCAGGAAAAATATGGTCTATTGCGTGTGATCGATACCGGCATCCGGGAAACGACCATCCTGGGACAGGCGATCGGCATGGCCATGCGCGGACTGCGACCGATCTGTGAGATCCAATATCTGGATTACCTCTTATATGCGCTGCAGCTCATGTCGGACGACCTTGCCACGCTTCACTGGCGCACAGCTGGCGGACAGGCTGCACCCGTGATCGTCCGGACCCGCGGCCATCGCCTGGAAGGGATCTGGCATGCAGGCTCTCCCATGTCGGGGATCATTAACCTGGTGCGCGGAATGCATGTGTTGGTCCCCAGGGATATGACCCGCGCAGCCGGTTTTTATAATACTCTGTTGAAGGCCGATGAACCGGCCGTGATCATCGAAGTGCTGAATGCCTACCGTATCAAGGAGCGTCTGCCTGAGAATATCGGTGAGTTCACCGTTCCACTTGGCGTGCCGGAAGTGATCCGCCAGGGAAGGGATGTCACGATTGTGACCTACGGCGCCTGCTGCCGAGTCGCCCTGGACGCGGCGCAAAAGCTCTCAAAAGTTGGCATCGAAGCTGAAATTTTGGATGTGCAATCCCTCCTGCCTTTTGACGTGCATGGCCGGATCGTCGAGTCCCTCAGGAAAACCAACCGCATCCTGTTCCTGGATGAAGATGTGCCTGGCGGCGCGTCCGCCTACATGCTGCAGGAGGTCATCGAAAAGCAGGGCGGTTATTTCCATCTCGATTCCGAGCCGCTTACCTTATCCGGTACAGACCATCGACCCGCCTACGGCAGCGACGGCGATTACTGGTCCAAGCCGAACGCAGAGACGGTGTTCGATGCGGTGTATGAAATGATGCATGAAGTGGACCCGGGGCAGTATCCGACGATTAAGTGATCAGGAAACGGTAATCAGTAAACAGTAAACAGTTAGTGGTGATCAATTGCCATTGAAGGAGTAAGGGATGAGTGGATTGAAACATGCAAGTAGCTATCGTGATTTGATTGTTTATCAAAAGAGTCGCCAATTACAGCGAGACATTTTTGGGGTCACGAAATCTTTTCCAAAGAATGAGATCTTTTCCTTGACTGACCAAATCCGTCGATCTTCCCGTTCTGTTGGAGCCAATATAGCGGAGGCTTGGGCGAAAAGAAGATATGAAAAACACTTTATTAGCAAGCTAACTGACGCAGACGGGGAGCAGATGGAAACACAGCACTGGATCGAAACTGCTTTGGATTGCGAGTACATCGACCCAAGGACAAGTGGTCAACTGATAGATAAATGCCTCGAAATCGGTCGTATGCTAGGCGGTATGATGGAGAAAGCAGAGATGTTCTGCGGAGATCCCAAGACAATTCGCGAAGAGGCTGCTGAGTACATCACAAACACTGACTATTAACAACTACTCACTGCTTACTGATCACTGATCACTGCTTACTGATAACTGGAGGATAAATGGCAACAAAAGTACTGGTTCCCTTGCTGGGTGAGGGTGTGGAAGAGGTTACCGTAACAAAATGGCTGAAGAAGGAGGGTGACGCCGTTAAGGAGCTGGAGCCGCTTCTGGAGGTGAATACCGATAAGGTCGACACCGAAATCCCCGCGCCCGCTTCGGGAACGGTATTGAAGATCATGGCCGCCGAGGGTGTCCCGGCCAAGGTGGGGGCAGTCCTGGCCTTGATTGGGAAGCCGGGCGAATCGCTGGAAGGCTCATCTATCTCCACTCCGACTGCTAAAACTGGATCCGACAATGCGGGTGCACAGGTTGCT
>JBLNAU010000639.1:0-2906 GCA_050259515.1 Syntrophothermus sp. | reverse complement strand
CAGCAGGATATCGTGGTTGAGGATTTTGCCGCCCTTGTCATCGATCGCGATCTCAACGCCGCGCTTGGAGTCTTCACCGAGGGAGCTGTCCGGACCGGAGAGCACGCCCCAGTAGGCGATGTGAACCGGATCACTGGGTCCGATCTCTACACAGCCCAGTGGATCTGTACAATCATAGGAACCGGTGGATGCGGGCGGCTGGGTGGCTCCTGCCGGGGGTTGAGTTGCTTCAGCTGGGGGTTGGGTTGCTTCAGCCGGGGGTTGAGTGGCGGGTTGGGTGGCAGCAGCGCCACCACAGGCAGCTAACAGCATGCTGGCAAGGACCAGCACTGAAAGCAGGCTAAACAAGCGTTTCATGTTTCGTTCTCCTCCGAAATAGTTTGTAGATTCCTTCGTATCCTCTCATTGGCGGATACAACAATACGGTTGACAATGCTCTCTATTGTCGGCAACACCTCCTTTCACTTGTAGTTTCGCTTTTGGCCTACCAATATTACAAATAAAGCCCGAGAAGATTCTCGCGGCTTTTATTTTTTTACCCGTACCCAGTAAGAATTTAATGCCCAATAGTAAGTCAAATGTGCCTTTGGGTCAAGAGTACTAGTCTAGCCCTGTTTGCTTTTTTCCTGGGGTCTGTATAGAAGCTGCTCACGGATGCGAAGATCGGTATTCCGAATCTTCATGGCAAGGTCGGCAGCCAGGTTGTACATCAGCCTGTATCCCAATTGTGGATAGGTATCACAGAGCATGATCAATTTATCCCTGGGAATGATCAGGAGGCGCGTGTCCATTTGGGAGGCGCGGGCGGAGGCTGATCGCAATCCCTCGTCCACCAATGCCACCTCGCCAAAGTTCTGCCCTCTTCGAAGTGTGGCGATTGTCTTGTTTGCACTTTCGGTTTGTGTTGAGCTGACGAGGGAGGGATCCACAAAAATATCGACCTCCCCCTGTACAATGATATACAGCTCCTTGTTGCTGCTGTTCTCCGGAAAGATGAGCTCATCCTTCTGGAAGGTGACCTCCCGGCAAAGGTTGGCGACGAGCTCGAGTTGTGTCGGCGTGAACTGGTAAAAGATGTCACTCTGCTTTAAAAAGTTGACAATGGATGCAGTAGACAAAGCAACCTCCGCAGTGTTTTGAGTGTAGCATAAACAAAGATTGAGTGCAACGATTCGGACTGAAAATTGACAGGGTCAGAATTGAATTATGGAAATGTCTTGTTCAACCAGTCCAGTGGATTGACCTGGATGCCGTTCACCCACAAATCCCAATGCAGATGGGCACCGGTTACTCGTCCAGTGCCTCCCACGACCCCGATCTGCTGGCCTTGTTGGACGATGTCGCCCACGTTTACCAGGATCTGAGATTGATGCCAGAAACCGCTGTAGACTCCCCATCCATGATCGATGATCGTCGCATTGCCGCGTACGGTCAGCGGCCCTGCAAAGACAACCCTGCCTGACGCAGGGGCAGTGATCGGCAGCCCTTCTCCTCCACAGAAATCCAGGCCTGAATGAAAGCCAGGAACCGTGATATCGGAATTGAGAACTTTATACGTGCGGCGAGTCCCGTAACGGGAGGTAAAGCAGTTCGGGTCGACGCCCGGGGAGCTGAATATCCCGTTCCAGTAACGGGTGGGTGTGAACGGCGAAGTAATGGAAACGATGTTCTGAAGCTCGGGCTCTGTGACAGCCGGGTCGAGCGTGCTTGGATCGTTCAGTGGAATTTCCTCGCTGGCATAGTTCCCACTGGTCACGAGCACCATCTGCTCATAGGATTGCTTTGTCCCGTCGGGAAGTGTGGCTTCCAGCCGCAGAGGATAGACACCTGGTTCCAGGAGCGCATGGACTCCCTGAAGGGCGATCTGGCCACCGTTCTCCTCGGCAAAATGAAGAGGCTGATCCACAAGCATGCCGGATAGCGACACACCTGCCTGGGTTTTGACCCGTATCACCTCGGTCGAGCCCTGCACCATGGGGAGAGGCTCGATGGCCGCCGACGCAAACGCGGAAGGCAACCCGGTGGCGCTCCCTTCATTATTCCCCGTGGGCGAATACAGAACATCCCCCGGGACAGTTTCCCAGGTGCCGTCCAGTTTGTTCAGAGACGTGAGCGTCCAGGGATCGCTGTTTTCCTTGACTGCCAGCTCCAGGAGCGATTCACCGGAAGACACGGTAAAGCTTGTGTTCAACGTGGATTGATTTTCCTGGGTGGGAACGATTAGGCTTGTGCCGACATACAGCTCACTTGGGCTGACCAGCCGGTTAAGCCGGATCAACTGCTCATCCGGGACCTGCGTGCGGCGGCTCAGGCTGCGCAGGGAGTCTCCAAAAGAGATGATCTCGGTATCCAGGACTCCTGTGACGCCTTCCAGGCCGGGAATGACGATCTGCTGGCCTTCAGCCAGGTTGTTGGGATCAATGTTTGGATTCGCAGCTTCCAAATCGTCCAGGGAGACGTTGAATCGGGAGGCAATGTAATAGAGGGTATCTCCCGGCTGAACAATATATACCGGGCCGCTGGATTGTGCAGAGACGGGCTGGACGATCCCGGCGGAAACAAGAACGAACAGAAGGAGAAGAGAGAGCGTTTTACGCATTCTTAAATTCGAGCCTGTCACCCACCTGAAATTCCTCCCATCGATCTGGATGCACCTCCAAAACATATCTGGCCGGCTGCTTTGAGAAGTAGGCGGGTTTCCAGGATCGGGCGAGGACCTTGTCCACGACCTGCAGGTTGGAATTGATCCAGATCACTGCAAGATCGAACGATACGAAAAACATATGGATGGAGGAGTCGAGGCGTGAATCGCGTTTGCCCACCAGCACCAGGCCTTCATCGTGCGAAAGATCCGGTCGAAGCGTGAACCCGCGCAGCTGGGTCAGGAACGTGTCGCAGTACTTGAT
>JBLNAU010000638.1:0-6802 GCA_050259515.1 Syntrophothermus sp. | reverse complement strand
GTCCCGATGCCAGCGATAGATGGTGACCGGCTGCGGAATGACACCCGCATCGAATTTCTCGACCAACCGCATCCACAGTTCCCAATCCTGCCCCCAGCGGATCGTTTCACTGAACAATCCGGCTTCAGCCAGGGCAGATCGTCTTACCATCACCATCGATGGATTGCCCAGGACATTGTGCACCAGGATCTCCTTCCGAAGCGAGAGCATACTCTTCGGCACCCGGCCTGTGATCTTGACCGTATCCTTTTCAACATTCCACCAGTGAGCGAATCCGCTCACCAGGGCTGCCTTCGGATGACTTGTCAGATACTCAAGCTGGAGATGGGTCTTATCCTCCAGCCAGACGTCATCCGCATCCAGGAAAGCAATGAAGTCGCCGCTTGTCTCGCGGATACCCCGGTTTCGCGCGCCGCCTGCTCCCATGTTATGCTGCTGGATGAACTTGATCCCCTGGTCGGCAAATTCGGAAACGATCTGGCGGGTGTGATCGGTGGATCCATCATCCACCACCACGATCTCGTCCAGGGCATGGGATTGTTCGAGTACGCTCCTGATGGCTTCTGCGATAAAAGCTTCACTGTTGTAAGCAGTAATGACTGCGCTTACGCGCTCCCCAACGATTGGAGGGGTTTGCCCATCCACATCCATCCCCGGTTTGGGAGCATTTTTCCTTTTGACTAGAGCGGATTGGATGGTAGTAAATCCCTGCAACAGGGCATCCCGGTTGATCAGCCAGAAGATACTGAAGTATGTCAGACCTCCCAGCACAACCATGAGGAGGAGCTGGAACAATCCCTCCACCGGTACAACCTGACGGATCAAAAAGAGAAGTACAGCCATGGATAACGCGGAGGCCACTGATGGGTAAATCGCACCAAAGAGCTCTCTGAAGGGATAGCGCATCACACGGTTGGCGACCAGCAAATCCAGGGTGACCGAGATCAATGCGATTACGATCTGTGCAGCGGCAACGCCAACTATTCCCCAGCGCGTCGAGAACCACAGGATCAGGACTGCGATCGGCATCTTGGTCAGTGCCAGTTTATTAAGGATATCCGGCCGGCTGATGGCCTTGTACAACACGCCTGGCACATATCCCAATGCGGTAATACACAGGGCGATCGATATCAGTGAGGTCGGGACGATGGCCTGGGTCCATTTATCAGACAGGAATAGCGGAATAAAAACAGGCGCAGTGAACGCCAGTCCTACCCCCACCGGGAAGACAAACATCGAGAGGAACCGGATGTAGCCGAAATAGAACCTCTGCATCTTCGGCCGGTCAGACTGGGTCATGGCCAGCGCCGGCAGGGAGACATCCCCGATTACATAGTTCAAGCTGCGGATGATCAGCTCAGGCATGCGGTAGGACATGGTGTAGAAGCCGAGCGAGGCTGCGCCCAGGAACCGCCCAACCAGCAGGTAATCTACATTATTGCGGAAAGCTCCGGCCGTCTCGAGCAGGATGATATGGGATCCGTAGGTAACGATGGAGCGGGTTGCCTCCCGGTCGAAGCGCCAGGTCGGTCTCCAGCCTGCCAAAACCCAGGAGAGGAGGGAGCCCGTTAACACGCCGATCACCTGTCCCCAGACCAGGCTCCACACGCCGAAGCCCAGGAGGGCAAGCACGACCGAGGCTGCGCCCTTCATGAAGTTTCGGCTGATATCCGCGATAACAATCGTCTGGAAGCGCATCTCGCGCTTAAGCATGGTATCTGGCACCACACCCAGGCCTGTTAAGGGAAGGCTCAAGCCAAGCACTCTGAAAAGAGGTACGATCTCGGGTGTTTTAAAGAAGGCAGCCACCAGAGGAGCGATCAGCCAGGTGATGGCGAAGCAGCCGACGCCGAAAAGAATATTTGCCACAAAAGCAGCGTTGGCCGCCTCCTGGACCTTTTCACGGCGCGCGATCAGTGCAGTATCAATACCGGCCGAATTCAAGATATCCACGTACTGGATTACAACCAGACAATATCCAACCAGACCAAACTGGGCCGGCAGCAGCAGGCGCGCCAGGATAATCGTCGTCAGGAAATTGAGTCCCTTTCCTCCAAGGAAAGATGCATAGGCCCAGAAAAATCCTTTAACGGTCTTTTGTGTCAGGCTGGAAGTGGTCTTGCGTTCAGGCACGGTCATAAAATTCGTTTGTGCCAGGCAGTGCCTGGCTCTGCTCCTGAGGCTGTTCGAAAAGATTCGATAGCGCGAATGAAATACCAATCAACAGATAGAAATAACGCGGATAGGCCGCATGAACAAATAAGGCCGCAAATAGATATCCTGCAAAGGCGATCGCGAAGCCGGTTGTCATATTGGCATAATCCTCCATCCCTGCAATGATGAATCTTTTCCTGGCACGCAGCACCGAGCGCATCGCAAGGAAAATCATGGTCAGGAAGACCAGCAGGCCTACAATCCCGGTCTCCGCCGCAACCTCCAAATACAGATTATGCGGCGAGCGATTCTGTGCCGATGGGGCCAGGCCGAGGGTCTTGGTATAGTCCTGGTAAAGGTAGGAGAAATTATTCAGGCCAACGCCCATAAAAGGACGGTCCATCACCATGACCCAGGCGGTCAGATTTTCGCTTGCCCGCCCCTGGATGGCGCGATCCTTGCGAATGTTGATCTCACCGTTACTCGTGGGCAAGACGTCGGCAATGCTTAGGATTCGCTGGTAATAGGTGGGCGGCGCAAAAGCCAGCATGGCGATCCCCAGGACCACGATCACGATCAACTGGCCCGGTTTCAATTTATAGATCCAGAAAAAGATAATTAGAGAAATCGCAAGGGCAATCGTGGTTCCACGCGAAAAAGTAAATACCACGGTTAATGTGCTGGCTGCCGCTGCCCATCCGGCCATGAGTTTCCAGAACAGCCGCTTCTCATGCATCAGCCTTTCAACACCCAGCATCGCAAGCACCACCATCACCTGCGAAAAGAAATTAGGGTCACCCACCGGTCCTGAAAGACGATAGCCGTTGGTCTCACCGATGATGTTCATGTATTCTGCAACTGCGAAGCCGCCGTAGCTGTTGGTGAAATTACCGGTCACATACTGATGAACGCTGATCGTTCCAATGAAGGCACCGACGATAAGCAGGGTGTAAATCACATTCCGGAACTGGGCGGGCCTTTTCAGCAAGGCCACTACCACAATGGCAATCAAGGCATCCTTGACATAGTTATTGAGCGCTTCGACAACCGCCGCCTGATCCGGCGCATACAGCAGGGAGGCAAACCCAACCAGACCATATGCCAGTACCAGCACGGTCGGCAACAGGAGGCCGCGCGGTTTTTCCTGCGAAATCACCCAACGGATGAAGATGCCGATCAGCAGGATGACAATGAAGGACTTTGCGATGGACGGTGCATTGTAATTATGCACGGCAATATCGGAAAAGCGGGTGTAGGTAATAAAGACCAGGAGCAGCAGCCCGAACTCAACGGAGGCAATGGCTGCCACAAAACCGATGATGCTGGCAACAGCTACCAGGATGTATAGAGGGTTTTCCACTTTGTTAATGAGAAAGCCGACAACAACACCCAGCACGACTGCAACAATCGCGATAACCAGCGCGGTTCTCCGATTTGACAGTTGGTTCTGCTTCAATAACATTACTTCAAACTCCTATCCATCCTGGGCTGCCTTCTTGGGCTTACTCTTGAGGATCCGGAAGTAGTATCCGGTCCTCCAGATCAGGTAGGCAATCAATACCTTCCACCCGGGGTCAAAAAAACGTCCCGAGGTAAGAACAAGCAAATCCTTTGCACCAGAGTAGGCAATCGTGCCGCCGATGGATTTGATCACCGGTCCGACGTGGATATCGTAGGGAATACGTGCCTGATCAAACAGATCCAGCATCAGATCACGGCGGATGGCGTAATTGCTGCCACGGCTGGTGGGACTGCGCAAAATTTCTCTTTTGATCCAGCGACTGGCATGGTGAACGAACATGCGCGCCTTTACGGAAATACCGGGTGGGAGATCCGTATAATCCACGTGGGTGTACGCAAGGTCATAACCCGCCTGCAGCTGGTCGATATACCAATCGATCAGAGCGGTTGGGTTGGGGATCATGCAATCCGCATCGAATAGCAGCACGGCTTGAGATTGAGCCTGCCTGACCCCCGGGATGCGCGCCGCCATGGCGATCCCTCCCTGGTGCGAGATACGAGGGATTGCAATGACTTGCATACCGGCTCGTTGGTACATCCCAATCTCACGCGGCGGTTCCTCCGCCGGATAATTGTTAATCACCAGGATCAGTTCCACCTGCCTGCTGCCCGAGTAATGGGCAAGATCAGACAGCACCCGCTGGAGGGGTACCAGATCTTTCTGTGCGTTCACGGGTATGACGATGGAAGCTGCGGGGGGAATGGCGGGATCGCCGCGTAGTTGAGAAAGCCGGTCTTTTAGGAGGTCAGGTCTGCCAATAAAGTTCATAAATAGTTTAGATGGGCTGGGATGCCTTTAGCAGGTACATTCCATTATTTTTCTTGGCAACATCCAGTGCCCATTGAATGTTTTTGATCATCGATTGGGCTGTGTCACCAACACGATATTCGGCAATTCCGATCTGGGGATCCAGCAGCACTTCCTCACCCGATCCATCGACCGAGACCGGATAGGAGAGCGCCATACGGACGCGTTCCATGGTATTCATGGCGGCGTTGCCCGGCGTTTCGGAAAGAAGCACGATGAAGTCGAGCTCGCTCCAGCGCCCGACAATATCATTGCCGCGCAGCTGATTCTTCAACACCTGGGTCACACCGCGCAGGATCCGCTGCAGGGTGGACTGCGGAAGAACATTTATATAATCGGACAAACCGTTGAGATGAACTACGCACAAGGAGAAATCCTGCGGGGAGGCAAATGCCACCTCGGACAACTTTTGCTCAAAGGCACGCCGGTTCAAGGCCATGGACATCTCATCCATTTCCCGCTGGCGCACGAAGCTTTGGAGCGGGGTGCGCGCCATCTCACGCAGGAGGGCCAGCACAGTCCCGATGGCCAGGCCGATCACGAGGGCAACCCCCGCACTGCGCATCGGCAGCGGTGAGATCGGCTCCTTGGGAGGGACGGCCGCATCCAGCACACTCAGGTCATACACCTGGTACAGGCTGTGCACATATTCCACAACATGCTGGCCGATCGCGTTGGCCAGTGTATACACCACCTGCCGGTCCGGCCCGGTGACCGAAAATTCAATGATGTTCGCATCCGGTAATGCGACTGCCCGGTAGGAATATGCGCTCAGATCAACATTGTTTAATTGAAGCAGGTTGGTCGTCTCGTTGTAGATACGGCTGCTGTTCATGATCTCGGCATAGGTGGTAATGATCGATCGCTTATCCAGAGTGGAAAGACTGTTGAGCAGGTTGCTCCCCCCTGTAATGAGCGAAGGACTCGGCGAAACAATGAACCGGGCGGTTGCCTGGTAGGTCGGCGGCGTCATATAGGAAATAACCAGGGCAGCAATCACGGTTACCAGCGTTGTAATTACAATGATCCACCAGCTACGACGAAGCATCTGAAGATAAAGTTTTACTTCCATTTCCTTTTTAGTTCCTTTCCTCGTGATCTACAAAAAGTGGCTTCATTGCGGTTGAAAAATAAAGTTTGAACGGCTAAATAAAGATGCCAGCTTTCGAACATTCGAAGATAATTCAAATTCTTCCATTACCCACTGGTGACCCAGCTCAGCCCGTCTTTCTGCTTCTACCGGACTGTGGTAAATCTCGGATAGCGCGTCCGCCAGCGCGGATACGTTTTCAGGCGGCACCAGCCAGCCTGTCTCTCCCGGACGCACCAGCTCCGGTACTCCGGAAATGGACGTGGCAACCACGGGCACCTTGCTGATCATGGCTTCCATCAAGGCGACAGGGATTCCTTCCATCTTTCCAGTCGAAGTGATCACGCTGGGCTGGACATAGCAGGTCGCCGTCCTCAAGAGAAGGGAAACATCATCCTGCGTGCGGGGTCCTAGTAGTTCTACCCAGCCATCCAGGTGCTCTTCCTGGATGGTACGTTCAAGGAGGGAATACAGGTCTCCTCCGCCGATGATCCGGCAGCGGAAGGGAATACCTCGTTGTTTCAGCTCGGCACAAGCCTTGACCAGGTAGATATGTCCCTTGTACGGCTGCAGGCTTCCCACGCTCATGATCTCCAGCTGCCTGGAATCACCGAGCGGGGCTTTTTTGCCATTTTGGTAATAATCGGGATCGATTCCCATGCGAACGATCTTTGTTTTCTCTTTCACCCACGGTCCCAGTAGGTCCGCCAGGTACTGGCGGTTGAATTCCGAAATGGACGAGATGAAAACCGAGTCATGCAGCTTGGTGGCCAGCATTGGCTTGTCGACAAAAATATCATGGGCATGTACGGTGACGCTGTACGGAATACCGGTCAACTGGTTGATCAGCCAGGCGACCAGGGCAGGATGGGTCGCGTAATGGGCATGGATATGTTGGATGCCTTCCTGCTTGAAGTGTTCTGCCATCCAAACAGCACGTGGAAATAACAAAAGGGCCCGCGCCAGGAACTTGGGGCTTTGCAGGTTCTCGCGTACCACTCTTGCGAACAGGGAAAGATACTGCCCTGGCCGGCTGGCAAGCCTTCGCAGGTTGGCCTGAATGATGGCCAAGGAAATCCACGGGACAGCGTGAGCGCGCTTCAACCATGACCGGGCTTCTTCATGGATGAGCTCCTGGCGCTGGATGATGAGAGGATAGAGTTCCACATCCCATCCCAGCTTCTCCAGATGGATCATCTCACGCAGGATGAAGGTCTCCGGCAGGTGAG
>JBLNAU010000637.1:0-5824 GCA_050259515.1 Syntrophothermus sp. | reverse complement strand
GAAAACGATCCGCTGCAATCAAAGCACTTCATATCAACCGGCACATGATCAAACTGGATCTCAGCACCTTCACCGGGCGATCCCTTTGCCAGGTCCCTCCAATAAAAGCGGATCGAGTCTTCACGTTCATCAGAAAAGGGACCGATCAACAACTTCACACGAACGATACGTTTTGAATTGGATTTTTTTAAAGCGAGGTCAAGAAGATTTTGTGTTCTGGAAAATTCATGCATACTTACCGCTTATCTCAATACAACTCTACATTGGAATGCCGTTTTTAGTCCAGATTTAGGGTTGAGGTGAATGGATACGGCACTCTGTATCTTTAGATTAATCCCTAAACAGACAGCATCCAAGATGGAGAAAGTCACCCATGCGGATGACTTTCTTCTTCAATGAATTGTGATGTTCTGCGTCAAAAGTTCAACCACAATTTGGGTCGCTTTGGGTACAGCTTCTGCCAGCGGAGGGGATAATTCCTCGCTAAAATCATAAACATGCCGGGCCGAAATCCCCACCACCGTGATCTCCCCTGGAAGCTCTGCGCCCAGTTGCCTGCCCAGCCGCATTGCATTCTGCAGGGACATATCATGTGTGCTGGTCAGGTGGAAGGCGGACTGATCTGGAAGCTTATCCAGATTCGAAACGATGATCGAACCGGGCTTTTCATTACAGATCCAGGCATCGATCAGGATGGCACGCTCATATCCGATCAAATGCTCCATCAGGCTGATGCCTCCAAGCGACAGACAATCTACATCGACCCCCAGTCCGGCGGGGAAATGCTTTCTCACTTCTTCAGCGGTCACCCATCCGATCCCATCATCACCCAAAATCGGATTGCCCAGACCCACGACCAGCGTTTTCATTGGAGTTCTTTTCGTCGGTAAATTGAGAGGCGTGCCAGAATTTCTGCCCTTCCGGCACGCCCACCCATTGAAAGGAGGGTTCAATCAACGAACTGCTTGATCAAATCCACCATCTCGCCCTTTGAATTACGAATGATGATCTCGAGAGGCATCTGCCCGGGCAGGGAATGCGTTGCACACCCGAAACATGGATCATAGGACCGGAACGCCATTTCGATCCTATTGAGCAGGCCTTCGGTCACCTTGCCGTCTTTGATCAGGCTTGTCGCAGCCTTGTGCGTGGACATCTGGATCGGGGCATAGTTGTTGGTGGTGCCCACGATCAGATTCGCCTTGGTCACGATGCCGCGCTCATCGGTCCAGTAGTGATGCATAAGGGTGCCGCGCGGCGCTTCGACGATTCCAATTCCTTCGGTTGGGATTTCAGTCGGCCTGGTATGCACATTTGGCGAGGCAATCTCCGGATCGGTTGCCAGCTCCACCCAGCGCTCGGCTGCGTAGAGCAACTCCACCAGCCGCGCCCAATGCGTGGCGAGTCGCTGGTGAACCGGTTTGCCCCCCAGGGCCGAATAGAAGCGCTCGTATTCCTCCTGGGCGCGTGGAGTGGCCATTCCATCCGATGCGTTGAGCCGCGAAAGCGGAGTCGCCATGTACACCCCAGACTCGTGACCGTCCACAAATCCCTTCCAGCCAACGTTCTTTAAATAAGGGAATTTGAGATAGGTCCACGGTTCGACATGCTCGGCAATGTGCAGCATGTAATCCTTCGGTTCGTACTTCACGAACTCCCTGCCGCTCGGGTTGACCACTCGCACTTTGCCGTCATAGAAATTGACCTTGTTGTGCTCGTCCACAAGGCCCATGTAATAGGTCTGATGGGTATATACATCGCCAAGGATCAAATCCACATAAGCCTGGTTGTCCAGCACAATATCATTGAACAGCTTGAGACTGGACTGGGCAAACTCGATCGCCCAGCGTCCCATTTCTTCGATCTCCTTGCGCTGTTCCTCGGTGATGCCCTTTGTCATTCCGCCGGGAATCGACGCGCAGGGATGCACCTTGCGACCGCCGATCATCTCCACAACCGTATGCCCATACTTGCGCATCTGGATGACCCTGCCGCCGATCTCAAGACCCACTTTATGGATGACACCCAGGATATTTCTTTCAGCAACAGGCGCATCCGGTCCCATCACGAAATCAGGACCGCCCAGGGCATAGAAATGCGTTGTATGGTCGGTGCAGTAAAAAGCAGAGTACAACAGCTCGCGCAGCATCTTTGCCGTGCGAGGCGGATCCACTTTATAGGCGGCATCTCCGGCCTTGGAGGCTGCCATGTTATGCGCCTCGGGACACACACCGCAAATCCGGTTGGTCAAAAGAGGCATCTCTTCAATGGGACGCCCGACGACAAATCTCTCGAAACCGCGCAACTCGGGAATCTGGAAATAGGTATTGGCTACATTGCCCCGGTCATCGAGAAAGATCTCGATCTTGCCATGCCCTTCCAGGCGGGTAATGGGATCAATGGATATCTTCTGTGTCATGGTTTTCTCCTTACCCTTTCCATGCCGACCTGGAGGCTTTCAGCAGCGACCCTGCCAGATTGAAACGGTAAACCTGTCCGGCCGGGTCGGGGATGCCGTCCAGAATTTTTTCGATCTCATCCGGTTTATTGGCATCGATGACCGATGCAAAGGCTGTCATCAAGCGGGCACCGTAGTCCATTACCCCTTCGGCAGGACCATAGCAACCGATGCACTGCGCACCCGCCTGCGGACAGCGGGCGTTGCATCCGCTGCGCGTGGCGGGACCGTTGCACGGCACACCCTGTTCAAGGATGCACAGCACGGGATCCATCGGCGCTATATCCTGGATGCGCCTGAAGGCTTTGATCATCTTCACATTGCGCGCCCGCGGACATTCGTCACAGACAGTTGAGTTACCGGCGCCGATGACCGTTCCCTTGGGGGGAAGTTCGGCCTCGCCATGGATGACCTTGATCACCAGGTCAATCACTGCCGCGATCTGGTGGGATTCAGGCGGGCAGCCCGGCATGTAATAATCCACATCCACGACCTGGTCGAGCGGTCGCAGAATGGGAGTCAGCGTTGGAATATGCAGTTCACCCTCCGGAACATCGAAGGATGTGCGTGGATAGATCTCATTGGGGTTGTCGGTGGTCAGTGTATTGAAAGCCGTGTGGACGATCTCTCCTACCGGGCTGAAGTTTGCCAACCCGGGAATGCAGCCTTCGCACGCGCAGGAACCGAATGACACCAGAATCTTCGATTTTCGACGCAGAAGCTTGGCAATGTGCTCATTCTCATCGCTGCGCATGCCGCCGTTGAAGAGCGTGAGCAGGATCGAGCCATCCTCCATTGCTTCGACATCCTTGTACTTGGCATCCATGGCTACCGGCCAGAAGACCACTTCGAAATTTGCATCCACATCCAGGATCTTCTCGTGCGTGTTCAGGACGGCGATCTCACAACCGCCGCAGGAGGCCGCCCAATACATGGCAAACTTTGGCTTGCTTCCATTCCCAGTCATGCCGGCACCTCCTCAACCTTTGAAATCTCTTCCTGTAGGTCCTCCAGCTTTTCAACAGGTTTTCCCCAATTCAGCGGACCCAGCTTGCGGATCTCCTCTACAAAGATGGTTGTCTCGCTGGCAAAGCGCGCGCCTTCCGCGGCGCTGGCCCAAACCAGCTTGACGCGCCCAGGCTCAATGCCCATCCCCGCCAGGACACGCTTCAATAACAGGTAACGCCGCAGTGCCTTGTAGTTCTGCTCCATGTAATGGCAGTCACCAGGATGACATCCGGTGATCATTACTCCATCCGCACCGTTCGCCAGGGCGCGCAGGACGAAGGTCAGGTCGAGTCGGCCCGAGCACATCAGGCGGATGAGACGTACGTTCGGCGCGTACTTCATGCGCGAGGTCCCGGCCAGGTCGGCGGCACGGTAACTACACCAGTTGCAGGTAAAGCCGATAATCGTCGGTTCGAATTGATCGCTCATACTTCCACTCCCTAAGCCTCGACCGGTTCCAGCGTCCGCAGCAGCAGGCCGTCGATCTGGGCCATGATCTGCTCATCGCTGAAGCCTGTGCCGCTGATCGCGCCAGCCGGACAGGCCGCCACGCAGGTGCCACAGCCCTGGCAGAGCGCCGGGTTGATCTCCGTGACCTTGCGGTCCTCCAGGAACGAGATGGCGTTGAACGGGCACATACTATTGCAGATACGGCAGCCCGAACACGTCTCCTGATCGACGGTTGCCTTGATCGGCTCGAGCGTGACTTCCTTTTGCAGGATCTTATCGAGCACGCGAGCCGAGGCTGCCGCTCCCTGAGCGACACTGGTCGGGATATCCTTCGGCCCCTGCGCACAACCAACGATAAAGACACCTTCGGTCATTGTGGCAACCGGGTCGAGCTTGGGGTGCTTCTCGGTGAACCAGCCATCGGTCGAGCAGGAGATGCCGAACATCTTGCCCACTTCCTTCGCATCCGCGCGCGGCTGCAAACCACTGGAGAGGATCACCATATCCACAGGAATGCGCCGCTGCTTGCCGGCCAGCGTGTCCTCCACCTGGATGACAAGCTTTCCCTTTTCATTCTCATAGCGGTGGGCGTCCGTCACCTCCGCCACCTTACCGCGCACGAACAGTGTTCCTTCCTCCAGCACGCGCTGGTAGAACTCATCATAGGCTTTGTAGGCCGTGCGCATGTCGATGTAGAAGTTATAGACGGTAGCGCCGGTATGTTCCTGGACGAGGTGCGCAAATTTCAATCCCTGCATGCAGCAGATGACCGAGCAGTAGTTATTGAAGTTCTTATCCCGCGATCCCACGCAGTGGATGATGCCCACGCTCTTGGGCACGGTCTTGCCATCCCGCAGCACGATATGGCCGCCGGTCGGCCCGGCAGAATTGCTCAGTCGTTCAAACTCCAGGCTGGTAAATACATTTGGCAGGCGTCCATAGCCGTAATTGCTGACCTTGCGGGCATCGAACAGGTCGTAGCCCGTTGCCAGAATAATGTTTCCGACATCAAAGTGGAGCAGTTCATCCTCCTGCTTGAAATTGATCGCGCCGGTTGGACAGAACTTTTCACACGCCTTGCAGGTGCCTTTGATGAAGTAGGTGCAGTTCTCCTTGTCCATGACTGGAAAGTTTGGAACAGCCTGGGCGAAAGGTGTGTAGATCGCCTTGCGATAGCCAAGCCCTGCCTCATGCACCTCATCGATCACCTTCTTTGGACACTTTTCCTGGCAAATCCCACAGCCTGTGCATAAGTCTTCGGTAACAAAGCGCGCCTTCTTTTTGACAGTCACATGGAAGTTACCCACATACCCGGCGACATTGACAACTTCGCTCCATGTGAGCAGCGTGATATTCGGATGCGTCCCCACTTCGACCATGCGCGGTGTAAGAATGCAGGCGGAGCAGTCGAGGGTCGGGAAGGTCTTATCGAACTGGGCCATGTGCCCCCCGATGGACGGCTCACGCTCCACCATGTAAACATGAAATCCCGCGTTGGCAATTTCCAGGGCTGCCTGGATGCCTGCAATGCCGCCGCCCACCACCAGTGTATTCGGATTGATCGGGACCTTGATCTCATCGAGCGGTACGTTCTCGATCACGCGCGACACCGCGCCGGCCACCACCGCCTTGGCTTTTTCCGTGGCAACGGCCTTGTCGGTATGCACCCACGAAACCTGCTCGCGAATGGAGGCCAGCTCACACAGGTAGGGGTTCAAACCTGCATTCTTTGCCGCAGTCCGGAAGGTCTTCTCATGCAAGTGAGGCGAGCAGGCCGCGACCACGACCCGGGTCAGCCCGAGTTCCTTGATATCCTTCTCGATCAATTCCTGCCCAAGGCTGGAGCACATGAACTTGTATTCGCGCGAGATCACCACGCCCTGGTGTTTGAGCTTTTCGCCGGCCCAT
>JBLNAU010000636.1:0-4514 GCA_050259515.1 Syntrophothermus sp. | reverse complement strand
ATTCCGTCTTGTGCATGCGCCGCACAATGTATCCGAGCAACGTGATACCACCAGGTGGAAGCTCATAACGGGTGTAATCAGTCAGAGACATTGAAACCTTATCGTGAGAATTCTCAGTCGGACGAAATTGAAGTGGTGGACGGGCGCATGCTGGCGATGGGTTGATTGTAGATCTTTGCCATCACATAGAAGAAGACACCGACCATGACCACAGCCCCGAACAGGCCCGGCGCCCAGGTGCCAAACTCCTGGAGTAAAGCTCCGCCAAGAATGGGAGCAAGGATTCGGGTTGAGCTCTCAACAGATGCGGCAAGCCCAAGGATTCCGCCAACTTCCTGCGGTTCCACGGCTTTTGTCAATGTAGAGGAGAGCAGAGTGTTGAGAATACCGCCTGAGATGGCAGTGGGGGTGAGGATGATCAACAGACCGATGACTGTGGGAGCCAGAGCCCAGCCGGCCAGGGAGATTGCCATCAGCGCCACCATCGATACGATCACAATGTCCTCGCGGTATTTTTTGGTGATGCGCCCGATCAGGAAACCCTGTACGATAACCGAAAGCACGCCAACGTAGGTCAGGATAAAACCGGTGTCGCGCGCATTGAGGTTGAATTTCTTCAACGTGTAGAGCGAGAAGATGGTCTGGAAAATGGCGAATGCCAGGCCAAAGAAAAAGCGTGTGATCAGCAGCGATCCCGTGAATGGGCGCTTCATGGCTTCCAACAGCGCTGCCAGAGTGACAGCCGGCCTTTTCTCGGCCATCGAGGCGCGCTTTGCCTGTGTCAGGGATTCAGGCAGCCAGGCGTACACCAGGATCAGGTTGATGAAGGAAAGAGCCGCGGCGACGAAAGCGGGTACCGCATATCCCCACTGGCTGAGGAATCCACCCGTGACCGGACCAATGATAAAGCCAAGACCAAATGCAGCACCGATCATTCCGAGGCCCTTTGACCTCTCTTTTGCCTCGGTCACATCTGTAATGTAAGCTTGGGCGATGGAGAGATTCCCACCGGTGAAGCCGTCCAGGACGCGGGCGGCGAACAGCATGGCGAGCGAGCCGGCAAAGCCGAGCATCAGGAAGCCAAGAAAGGTCCCCAGAATGGACACGAGCAAAATGGGACGGCGGCCGAACCGGTCGGAGAGACGTCCCAGGATCGGAGCACCGATCAGTTGGGCAGCCGCGTAGGAGGCGACCAGCAGGCCGGTCACAAAGCTGTTGGCTTTAAAGGTCTCGGCATAATAAGGAAGAAGCGGCAGGATGAGACTGAAGCCGAGCAGGTCAATAAAGACCACCAGAATAATGCTGAAGAGCAGGCGATTTTTCATGATTCGTTTTTTACCTTTAACTTTTCAACTTCACCGGACAGCCATTGGAAAATGGGCTTGCCCTGTCCGTTGATGTTTTTGTTTACGGCAGCCGAATAGGTTTCCATAAAATGGATGAGCTGCCGGGGGTCGGTGTTGTATGCCTGCAACAGCATCTTGAGCCAGTCCACTTCCGCGGAGACGTGCGACATATCCCCAAGCTGGAGGGCGGCAGTAATGTTATCGCCCAGGAAATCGATCCCTGTTCGGATGTTTTCAGGCGAGATGAACAAGGGCTCAAGCATTTGTTTGAAGGTCAATTCGATTTGACCGCGTTTGGATACAAATGCCTGGTGTGCGGCCATATACTCTGGCGATGCCGCCCGTGGAGCCGCCTCCTTCACCCGATGCTCAAGAATAAGCTCTACATGCTCGATGGCCGAAGGCAAATGGTGACCCAGGTAGAACCCGGCAATGGAATGGGGCAGTTCGGGGTGAACGCTGAAGATGCGTCCGCCGAAAGCCACATGAATGTTTTTGTTGGAAAGGACCTGGGCGGTGTGTTGCAGTGTGGCCGCAGTGATCAACTGTTGAGCCACGAGGATGACCAGATCGGCTTTCAGGTTTTGGACCGTGCTGGCAAACTGATCTGTAGGAACGTTAGCACCCAGATAAATAACATTCAATCCGCGGCGGCGCAACAGAAGGGAAAGCAGCAGGGGAGTGAATGTATGCCATTCGTCGGCGGGACATCCGACGAGAACGGTCTGGTGCCGCGTGGGATAGGGGGACGCACTCAACAGCGCATCCAGCCTGCGCATGGCAAGAGCCGATGCAAAATGCTCCTGCTGGACACTGGCCTGATTGGTGTACCAGCGATTCCCGATCTCAGACATGCCATTCTGTAAAACCTCCAGGCAGACAGCCTCCACCGGGAACATCGAGAAAGCCTGGTTCAAGGTTTGTTCAGCAGCCGTCTCGCTGAACTCCATACAGGCCCGGACCCAATCCTCGCGGATGGAATCCAGGGTCGTTTCAGACCTGTATTGGATCGGAATGGCCGAGGCAGGGACGACGGAGGTGTGAACCGTATCGGCAAGCGGGTCCGTGCCCGAGGCGAGCTGTTCGTTCCATAAATCCACCGCGCGGGAGATGGAGAGACCTTCCTCCTGCCGCTTCATCAACCATTTGATCGTTTCGATATCACGTTGTGAATACAGACGGTGCCCGCCTGCGGTACGCTGCGGCAGGGGAAGCCCATAACGGCGCTCCCAGGCACGCAGCGTATCCGCAGCGAGACCGGTTTCCTTGAGAACTACTTTAAGGTTGTAAGCAGGAGTTGTGCTAAGCATGGTTTCCTTTGGCAGGCGCGTTTTGAGTTAGGCGTGGCTGACCTTATAGTTGAGGTTTTGTACAGGTATTGTACCTGCTTCTTTGAGGATGCGTTCGGTTGTCAGCCGGGCAGAAAGCAGGACGATCGGCAGTCCCGTGCCTGGATGGGTGGAGGCACCGGCGAAATAAAGGTTCTTATATTCCTTGTGACGATTCTGAGGGCGGAGATAACCAACCTGCCAGAAGTTGTGGCTTAGACCAAATGCGGCGCCCTTTTCAAGGTTGAAACGCTCCTTCCAGGTTTCAGGCTGGTAGACGATCTCGAACTTGATATGTTCCCGCAGGTCGTCGGCATCCAGTTCCCTGGCGAGACGTTCAAAAACTGTTTCCCGGGCGCGGTGGACCAGTGCTTCCCAATCCTGCTTCGAGCGCGCATCCAGGTGGCCGACCGGGATCAGGATGAAGAGCGTTTCCTGTCCCTTGGGCGCCGCGTCTGGATCGACGCGTGACGGTGCATGTAGGTAAAAGGACGGTGCTTCAGGCAGCGTATGATCGTGGAAGATCTGATCGAAAGAAGCCTTGTAATCTCCGGCCAGGAACACGTTGTGGAGAGCGACCTTGGAATATTCCTTGTCCACCCCCCAGTAGAACATGATCGTGGAGCAGGTATAAAGTTTGTTCTCCAGCTTCTTGGCTTCGCGGTTTTCGGGAAGGAGCTCCTTGTAGATATAGGGAAGATCCGCATTCCCAATAAAGATATCTGCGACGAATTCGCGGCCGTCCTCCAGCTGGGCGCCTTTAACTTTTGAGCGTGCCACATTCAGCTTCTTTACGGGCGCGTTATAGATGAACTTGACACCCAGCTTTTCGGCAATCCTGACCAGCGCCAGGATCGGCGCATACAGTCCGCCTTTGGGATACCAGACACCTTCCGCCAGCTCGGTGTATTGCAGCAGCGAGTAGGTCGCGGGCGCTTCGTACGGGCTCAATCCCAGGTACATGTTCTGGAAGGTGAAGGCCGCCTTGAGTCTCTCGTCCTTAAAGAAGCGGCTGGTATTGGCATAATGCTTCTTGAGCGCCTTGAGCTGGAACAGGAGGGGGAGGTTTCCCAGTGAGAAATATTCAAAGATATTGTAAAAATTCCGCCCGACGAATTTTTCCACCGAGACCTTGTAATGTTTGCTGCCCTCGGCAATGTAATTCAGGAAACCGGTAAAGGCAGACTTTTCGACATTTTCGAGCTGGGTCTGCATGCTGCCCAGGTTGGAGGTCAATTGCAGTTGCAGGCCATCCTCAAAATGTACTTTGTAGGTTGGATCGATGCGCGTCAGCTCGAGGTGATCGCTCATCTTTTCGCCGAGGGAAGCGAAGGTCTCCTCCCAGATCTCGGGCATCAGGAATAAGGTCGGGCCGATATCGAAGCGGTGACCGTCCCGAACGATCTGGTTGCAGCGGCCGCCTGGGGTGGATTCTTTTTCCAGTACAGTCACTTCATATCCGTTTTTAGCAAGCCGGGCGGCAGTGGCGATCCCGCCAATTCCCGCGCCGATCACAAGAGCAGTTGGTTTTTGCATGTTTTCTCCTAATTTTGTTGGAACGATGTAATTATACTACTTGTCCAATATTTGTCAATATTTTAATTATGGACTTGACAAACTGGACAAAATATGTACAATCAGGGCATCAACCAACGTGGAGGTACACCATGCAAGTGCAAGCCAATTGGGAAAATCAACTCCTTGATCTGGCAGGACAGATCCCTCATCCCCATACGCGTCCCTTCATTTCCTATTGGGCCGGGGATGTTTCGCTCCAGAAAGCCTACAAACAGGCTGAGAAGATCACGTCCGAGCACAGCAGATCTTTTTACTTTGCCTC
>JBLNAU010000635.1:0-3086 GCA_050259515.1 Syntrophothermus sp. | reverse complement strand
AACCCGAGATCCTTGAGATCTGCCGCGATTATCTCAGGGCCTCCAGCTATGACGTTGTCACCGCCAGGGACGGGGTACAGGGATTATCATCCGCGCGCCGTGAAAAGCCGGATCTGATAGTTCTGGACCTGATGATGCCTGAAATGGATGGCATCGATGTATGCAGGGAAATCCGGCGGGAAAGCAACGTGCCCATTATCATGCTGACGGCGCGCGTGGAAGAGACGGATAAGCTTGTTGGGCTCGAACTGGGTGCGGACGATTATATGACCAAGCCGTTCAGCCCGCGCGAGCTGGTGGCGCGCGTCAAGGTCGTCCTGCGACGCGCCAGCGGCGACGCGACCGCGGAAATCATCCGGGTGGGAAACGTCTCACTGGACCGAGCCCATTACGAGGTCCAGATTGAGAAGCGTGTGGTGTTGCTTACGCCAACCGAATTTGAGATCATGGCAACTTTGATGAGCCAGCCAGGCCGCATCTTCTCCCGCCACCAGTTGTTGAACGCGGCTCATGGAGTGGCATTCGAAAGTTATGAGCGCGCCATCGATTCTCACATCCGCAACCTGCGACGCAAGCTCGAGCCGGACGACCTGATCCTTACCGTACATGGCGTGGGATATAAATTTTACACGGATCCAAGTCGGAGTATCGAGGCCTGATATGCACTCTACGGTTGGAGAAATACGCAGGCGTTTGTTGTTTTTGCTGTTGCGCGCGTTTGCGATCGTTCTATTTCTCTCCTTTTTATTTTTTACATTTATCCTGGGGTATTTCCTGACCTCCTCAGCAACCCCGGTCCCGTTTCCATTCATCAGCACGCTTGAAGGATATTATCTGGCAAAGGGGAACTGGGAGGGCGTCCAGACAGTGTTCGATTCGTTGAAAACTTTCGATTCGATGAGTGTCCTTTTACTGGATACCAATCACCGCATCATTCTGGACCACAGGTTGGAGTCCGTTTCGACAGCCGGTTCCGATTTTGTGCTTCGGGAGGGCGACCGGACGTTCACTCTGAAGGTCCGTGGCAATCCGATTGGGTACCTGGTATTCACGCCCTACACAGTGATGCAGCGATTCGGTTTTGCGCGTGCCCTTCTTTTCCCGGTCGGGATCATCTCGTTTGTACTGGCATTGTTTTTGGTGATCGTTGCCACCTTGCTTTTTCGCCGATTTGTTAACCCCCTTGCCGATGTGATCTATGCTGCAAAAAACGTAGCCACAGGAAAACTGGATACGCGTGTCCCCACCACGGGGCCTCAGGATCTGCGAAGCCTCTCCGAAAGCTTCAACGAGATGGCCGTCTCACTCGAGCGCAACGACCGTGAGCGCCGCGACATGCTGGCCGATATCGCCCACGAGCTGCGAACGCCGCTCTCCGTCATCCGCGGAAGGCTCGAGGGAATCGTCGATGGAATCTACCCTGAGAATGGACCGCAGGTCTCAATGGCACTGGAGCAGACCTACGTCATGCAGCGCCTCGTTGACGATCTGCGACTGCTGACTTTGGTCGAAACCCGCCAGCTTCCTTTCGATAAGCGGGAGGTCAACATCGGTGATCTGATGGACCGCGTGATCGACATGTTCTCTGCGGAAGCGAAGGAAAAAAATATTTCATTATCCTTTGCAGAGAGGAACGGTAATTTATCTGCTTTGATCGACCCGCAGCGTTTTGAGCAGGTGATCGGCAATGTGATTGGCAACGCGCTTCGATATGTCCCTGATGGAGGGAAGGTTTGGGTCATCGCAGAGGAGAAACCGGAAAGCCTGCGGATCACAGTTAACGATAACGGCCCGGGAATCCCTGATGCAGATCTGCCTTTCATCTTCGATCGTTTCTGGCGCAAGGACAAATCTCGCTCCCGGATATTCGGCGGAACAGGTTTGGGGCTTGCCATTGCCAGGCAGCTTGTCGAAGCACAGAAAGGAACCATCACCGCGCTGAATCTACCGGACGGTGGATTGCAGATCGTTGTAGAATTGAAAAAATAAACCCGTCTCTGGTGAGACGGGTTCAAGATCCAACATATCGAATTTTTTATGGCAGTGGGGGATTTGCGTTATGCACCAGGTCGAGCACCATTTCCGGGAACCAGGTTCCTGCAGCGGGATCGACGAGTCCCCATTCAGGGTCCACCGTCGCTCCAGCAGGCCCAAGCCCGCGGGTGCATTCCCCATCCGATTCACCGGGGAGCTTGATCCACAAATAGGCATCGATCAATGCCACGCCCGTGTTGGCAGTTGGCAGGTAGCCGAGGCCGCGGTCGGGCGGATTGCACCAATCCATGGGATCCGGGTAGGCACCAGCGGGAGGTGTCCAGGGACCCTGTCCGTTGCGGCTGGTGTCGATCACGAAGTGCTTAAGGACCGACTCTGAGTACCACCAGGTCTGGCTTTCCACGTTGTCCGTATACCACTTGTCCGTTAGGCTCCAGGTTGAGAAGTCGCCCGGGCTGGCAGGATAGTACTGGCTCGCGCACCAATCAAAGTGGCCCTTCCCCCAGGAGGCAGGGTTGGTTGAAAATGCCAGACACTTGGAGACCCAGGTACCATATTTCTCCAGGCGCTCGTTCAGCACATAATTGGATACATTCAGGAAGAAGCCGTCTGCCCGCTCGACACCTGCCTGTGCCAGCCGGTGAGCAGCATCCCCGGAACCCAGCCAGCCGCTGTGGGTGGCGTCCAGGTAGACGTTGACATTGGGATGGGCCTTAAGGGCATCCACTGCGTAGTTCAGCATGGCAAAGCGGTCTGCTGCTGCAGTGGCCGGGTCAGCCTCTGCAGGCCGGCACCACTCATAGTCTCCAGCTTGTGCGGGAAGACCCTGGAACTGCTTGTACCACGGAATGATCCCCAGTCCATCCGGCTCAAGGATAACGACCGCTTTATTGTTCCCGATCCCCGCTGCAAAGCCATCGATCCAGGCCTCATACTCGCTGGCATTCGTGGCTCCGCCTGCGCTGTACTGGGCACAATCCCGAAACGGGATATTGTACGCGACCAATACAGGGACGGTGCCCTTGTCGGCTGCGCGCGAGACGGTATTCCGAACATCCTGCATGACGGTCTTGGGGGTTCCCTTGGTGAAC
>JBLNAU010000634.1:0-5515 GCA_050259515.1 Syntrophothermus sp. | reverse complement strand
AGTAGTGATCGAGGGTTTTGTAACCGAACAGACCATGTTCATCGACATCGATATGGTCTTGCTCACTATAGTCATGCTGGCACAGATCCAGCAAATCGCGGAGAACGGGTTTGTTCTTGATGGAAGCAGGAACCACTTCCATCACAACAGATCCTTTCGCAAGTCGAACACAGTCGTTTGATCGGGCATCAATTTTGGCTCACTGACGATCCGGTATCCCATCCTTTGCCAGAACTGCACCGCAAGTGGATTGTTCACCTGGACCCCGGCAAGGATGCTCGTTACCTGTGGGTCCTTGCAGATCTCTTTCTCCACCGCATCGACAACTGCCTTGCCAATTCTCCGGTTACGGTACGGAGCGGCGATCATCAGGAGGGAGAGATAGGCAATATGGCGATCCGCCTGGTAATGATTGGGAACATAGTCCACAACCCCGATCATCCTTCCATCACTCCAATAGATGCCACAAAAGATGCCGCCTTCCTCCTTCGAAATCTCGATATCCTTCAACACCATTTCCAGGGAAGCTTTTGCCACCGGTCCCAGTGCCAGAAAATCTTCACATTCCTGATAGACTTCAAACACCGCATCCAGTTCTCCTTCAGCGATGGGATGAATTTCAAGAATATTGTCATTGATGGGTGCTGTGATCATGGATAGCCCTTTTGGTCTAAAGCAGGTGCATTGATTTGATTACACAATTTAGAGAAGGTTCTTATCTTCTGGCAAGGTTTATGTATCATACAGGATGCCCCTTCTCGTTAATAGTGTATACTTACTTTAACAAAATCTGTTTCATTTCAGCCGATATCGTCCGATTGTACGCCATCATAACGCCTTCACCGGATGGAACCTCTCAAATCGGGTTTTGTGTTTGATGCGCGGCGGGGGCGCCTCGATACCCTTCTATGAAATCCACTGAAGAAATCAAGCTTATACGATTGCTCCTCGAACGCCTTGAACGTGTGTCCGTGGATTCGTACTGGGCGCATCGCGCCAGCGGGATCCGGGGTGGGCTGCTAAAAAATCTTGAAGAACTGGAGAAAGGAGAACCGGCAGGTCAGGCCAGCATCGATGAATTGATTTCCTCTGCCTTTAAAATTCTCACCAGAGCCGCGAGGAAAAAACGCTGAGAGATCCAATGACCTCCGCACGTTTCCCATGAAAGAAATAGTCTCGAGCAAATTATCCTTACTGGTTGTCATTCCTATCCTACTCATCAGCGCCATATTTGTGATTTATAAATCCGCGCAGCAGGTGGATAATCTACCCGCTGCTGCCGGTACTCCCAGCCAGCAGGCTGTTCTCTCGACTGCACCTGCTCCTGCGCTTGCCCAAAATACGCCCCGGCCTCCAGAACAGTTCGTGCGGCTGGCGTGGTTTTACAAGCCCCCTGAAGAGGGACAGATCGACCAGGTTGCCAGGAATTTTGATTTCTTTATTTTGACCTACAAGGACGAGACTGAAAGGGACATGTTAAAGTCGAAAGGGGTGAAATCTCCTTTCGCCCAGTATCTATTATTTCTGACCATCAACGACCCTGGCAATTGTAATGATAATCCTAGCGGGAACCAGGTGGCGTTCAAGCCGGGAGATTTTTGTGAGATCAGCAAGCTGCACCCGGATTGGTTCCTGCTCGATCAAAACGGCGATCGGATCAAGAGCAAGGGCGACAATTATTACATGGATCCCGGCAATGAAGGGTTCCGCCAGTTCTGGCTGCAGCGGGCGCGTGAGCTGCAGGAGACCTACAGCTGGGACAACATTTTTCTGGATAATGTCGAGGCCAGCCGATCGAAACTGGTGAAAAAGGGCGAGACGGTTGCCAAGTATCCCGACGATCAGAGTTACCAGCAGTCTGTGGAGGGTTTCCTGGATTTCATCCGAAAGAATTATTTTCAACCGCGTGGGAAACTGATGTACGGCAACATCGTCTCGGAAGGCAATGACCCCGCCTGGGATCAATATCTCCAGCATCTGGATGGTGCCATGATCGAGTCCTTTGCCACCGACTGGTCGCACGGCTATCGATCCAGTCAGGATTGGGAACAACAGATGAAACAGGTGGAAAGCGCGCTCGCACAGGATAAGACCTTAATCCTCGTGGCCCAGGGCAAGCAGGACGATAGCAAACTGCAAAACTTTGCCTTTGCCTCCTACCTGCTGGTCAATAATGGCAAGGCGGTTTTTCGCTATACCAACTCCGATTCATACCGGGACCTGTGGTGGTATGATGATTACGATACCAATATTGGCACCCCTCGGGGACCCCGCTACCAGGATTCAGGCGGCGGTTGGCGGCGTGATTTTTCAAACGGGTATGTGACCGTTAACCCCCAAAAGGAAACAGCGGAAATCATTGTCAGCCAGTGACACCGGTCTTCGCCAGCAGGTTTTGATACAGGTCTGCCAGATGACCGGCGACCGAATCCAGCGAGAAGTTCGAGAGAATGCGCTGCCTGCCATTGGAGCCCAGCGTAAAACGCAGGGCTTGATCTTCCAGGAGAGTTTCCAATCCCTGCTGAAGAGCATCCACATCTTCAGGCGGGATCAGCCATCCGCTCTTCCCATGCTCGATGACATCCGGCGCGCCTCCGACGGTCGTGGCCAGGACGGGCAGACCGCACGACATGGCCTCCAGCATGGAATTGGAAAGTCCCTCCGTGGAGGACGGCAGCACAAAGAGATCGGAAGCCTGCAAATAAGGGACTGCATCCGGCACGCGGCCGGTGAATCGCACGCCGTCCACATTCATGCGCACCAGCCTGTCCTTCTCCTCCCCCTCCCCAACCACCAGCAAGTGGGCTGTCGGAAATCTAGAGCGCAGATCATCCCAGATCTTCAGGAGATGATCCACACGTTTCTCCGGGACCAGCCGGCCCGCATACATGACAATCTTCGCCTGGGCAGGCAGGGAGAGTACCGCCCTCAGCTTTTGCTTTTGATCCTCTGAAACAGGAAGGCAGCGGACCACGTTCACACCATTGGGAAGAAGGATCCGTTTCTCGCGGGGAATATGCAGAGCAGACAGCTCCTCGTCGATCTCCTGACTGATCACCAGAAATGCATCTACCTCCCGGATCATGCGCTTTAAATCAGACTTCCAAAAAGGCCGCCGTTTGAATTTAAAAATATCCCCGCGCCCGCCGCCACGCAGAATTTTGACCAGCACCGGCCGCCTGCGAATTCTTTTGAACAGGACCGCGATGGAGGCAGGGGTGAGCAGTTCATGTGCATGCACAACATCCGGCCGGATGCGAAGGAGCGTCCACAAGGCGGAGAGTGTAAACATGACTGCCGCCCAGGCCTTCGGACCGGACGCGGGCAGGCGATAGACCGGGATGCCCTCGATCCTTTCGAACCGGGCCAGCCCCGCTTCGTGGCGGGTAAGGATATGGATCTCAAAACCCAGGTCGTTCAATCGGGGAGCCAGCTGCTGTAGCTGCTTTTCTGCACCCCCTACATGCGGCAGGTATCTTTGGATCACCATGGCAACGCGTCTCATCTAGCCTCCCAAAAGGAAGGGTATGGCTTGCATGAGCCATACCCTTCTCAAATACAATGCAGGTTTAGCGGTGGACGACCACCCTACGGCGGGTCAGTGCGGCAATGATCAGGACAATGACAATGGCAATCAACAATCCGCCGATCACCATCGGTATCCAGTTGACACTACTGCCGCTAAACGGCGTGGATGGAGCGGTCTTTGTAGCAGATTCACCGTTCGTGACCGGGATCTCGGCGGAGGCATTGCCGTTCGCGCTGACACCCGCCAGGCCCAGCCCGGTCCGTGTATCGGCAACAGAAAGGGTTTGACCGTTCACCAGAACGAAATTCCCTTTTAAGCGACTGCGCAGTACCGGATCGATCAGGGCATTGCCTGCCTGCCGCACGCCTTCAGGAGTGGTTCCAGCAACCGTCAAAATGACGGTGTTCGAGTTCCATGGCGATTGGACCAGCTCCAGGAATCCAAGGTCCGAGTCAGCCGGGAAGCGATAAGCTACCTGCTGATCCTTGAGCACGGCGATATTACTGCCCTGCTCGAAGGGAGCCGGCAGGGAACTATTGAGCTCATTCACGATCTGCATGCTGGAAGGCAAACCCACAATGATCAAGTTGTTATTATTACGCATTCCATCGGGCACTTCGCCATCGAAGGCCGCAGACGGGCTAAAGAGGGCCCCGGTTGCCTGGCGTCCCAACTGCAGCGCAATTTGAGCGGCTGTGTTCCAGCTCGCCAGATCGTTCTTGGGCAAAACAAATCCCAGGTTCGAAAGGGTGGGCTCACCGGTAAACGGATACGGATAGGAACCCATATCCCGCGGAGCAGCATTGTTGGCCGTCGCCGGGGAGAGCGGCAGGTTGATCAGTGATTCAGGCAGGATCGAAAACCAGATGTTCGAGGTATCGATAAAGGAACACTGGCTCAACGGGGCTAGATCCACTTGGAATCTCAGCTCGTTGCTGTTGGGAGTCAGGGAGGAAGCGGGGATCTTGATCCGCTGGGTGGTTGTGGTGGCGCTCTGCTCGGAAAGCAGGAGGCTGCCGACCAGATTCCCGTTCAGGAAAACGGTCAGCCCGGAGCGGTTGAAATCAAGCAGGCCGGAATGATTGAACGTCAGATCGAGGTAGGAATCCTCGGTGGCCACAAATCCGGGCGGGACTGTGAAACGGACAGAGGTTTCAGAGCGTCCGACACCGTTCAGGGTCAGGATACCGTACCCCAGATCGGCAAAGGTGTTCATTTCCGGGGGCAGAGCGGAAGTGGTATCCTGCGGGCTTGAGGAGGGCGCCACATTGGCGATCAAAGCCAGGCTGCGGTCTCCCACGGTCTGGATGTTCGTGTTGCTCAAGGCCTGGGCAGCCTTGATCACACCTGCATCGGTGTTGCCGCCGACCACCAGGACGGCGCGCCCTGTGTTCCACGGGGAGACAGCCATCTCCAGGATGCCATCATCCTGCTGCATCCCCGGGGCAGCAAACGCTTTTCCCTGCAGCGGCGACGGCAGTGTTGCACCCTGCAAAAGGGAAAGATTGGATGACTTGCCCACAAAAATAAGCTGCGATTCGGTCCGCATTTCGGGGGTAAGCGCACTTGTGGAGACCGTGTTCAGAGGCATATCGCCACCGCTCATGCGTCCAAATGCGGCGGCCACCGTAAGAGCAGCCTGCATTTCTCCGGAGGAGGCTGCATCCGGGACGACCATGACAACATTGACCGGGAAGATCGAATCACGCTGGAAGATCGGCCGCGGCAGCATGGTCAGGTCGGTCGCGGGCTGCGTCTCCGTGTACGGCAGGTTAAAGGTGGACGCACCTGCAATGACCACCGAGGTTTGTCGGTTGGTGTTATTACAATCGTTGCCGGCATCCAGGAAGAGCACAAGCTCATGCCTTCCATCGCTCATAGGCGAAGCCAGCGCAGCTCCCGGGACGGGGATGTTATAGGTAACATTCGAGCCTGCCTGGAGCGGGACCGTGGCAACCGCCTGCTTATCCAGGGTAACATTCAGGG
>JBLNAU010000633.1:0-4596 GCA_050259515.1 Syntrophothermus sp. | reverse complement strand
ATCAGGCTCAAGGAGAAGTAATCCATGCTAGGCCTTCACGAGATCGAAGTCTTTCTTCAGCGCACCCCTCTTTCTCTGCAGGAGATCGTTTTCGAGTTGAGGAACCTGGTTGCCGAGGTTGCCCCGGAGGCAGTGGAGGTGATCCGTTGGGGCGGACTGAGCTACTTCCACGCGGGTCGCGGCGGAGTCGTCAGCGCCAGCATCTGCCAGGTCGCCATTTTCGAGGATCACATCGGGCTGGGCTTTATCCATGGCGTCCATCTGTCCGATCCTCACCATCTGCTCGAAGGCACGCAAAAAGCAAAGCGCTATGCCTGGATCAGGTCCTATGATGACGCGCCTTGGGAGGAGCTGAAACAACTGATCGAAGAAGCAGCCCATTTGGATCCGCGCAAGCTTCCATCAAGTTAAGAATTGCATTTATAGAAAAAGTGTTCTATAATCCGAGCACACTTATCCGACTTAGCGAAGGAGGATCCAATGAGCTCGCTCGACAAGGCAGTCCAAACCCATTTGGAGAACATCCAGAAAAGAACAGGGAGATCGCTCGATGAACTGGCAGAGGCGGTCCATAAAAGCAGGCTGACCAAGCACGGCGAGATACGCCGGTATCTGCAGAGCGAACTAGGCTTGAGCTACGGGGATGCAAACGCTGTCGTGCATGCGGTATTGAAATCGGATGGACAGCGCGCCGCCGAGGGGAAATCGGAGGATGTAGTTTTGGACGAAATCTATTCCGGCGCGAAATCTATTTTCCGTCCCATCCATGAAAAACTGATCCAGGGGATCAACAAATTTGGGGAGTATGGAGTTGTGCCGAAGAAGGGCTATGTCAGTCTGCGGCGCAAGAAACAATTTGCGATGATCGGCCCCAAGACCAACACACGCTTCGAAGTAGGAATCAATGCAAGGGATCTCAAGGAGAGCGCCCGCCTGCTTGAGCAGCCTAAGGGAAGTATGTTCAATTACATCGTTAATTTGACCGATGCCAGCCAGGTGGATGATGAACTGGTTGCGTGGCTCAGGTCCGCTTATGAAAGTGCAGGATGATTTATGGAAACCATGATCAAAGCAGAGGATTTTCTCAACAACATGTTTGCCCTGCTGGATGAAGTCTTCGAGAATCATCACGGCGTCTTTCTGGACAAAAACACCTCGCTCTTTCCAACGCTGGAGACGGTGACCGCGGCAGAAGCATCGATTCCCGTAGGAGGAAAGTGTGCGACCCTGGCTGCGCAGGTGGCGCATGTCATCTTTTATTTGGAAGTGCTGGAGCGCTACGTGGTGCACCACGATACATCCCAAGTCGATTGGGGTGAGGTCTGGCGCACGGTAAAGGAAGTCACACCCGCGGAATGGGACGAGTACAGGCAGAAGCTCAGGGATACCTACGGCCGCATCGAGACCATGCTCCGGTCGAACGAGGTCTGGAACGACGATTCGATCGGCGGCGCGATGGCCATCATCGTGCACACGGCCTATCATCTCGGCGAGATCCGCCAGGCGCTTTGCACCCTAAAGCCATGACCCTCATCCGGAAAGTGGACTGTGTCCGGGTATATGTTCCCGATCTCGAGGCGGGTTTGTCCTTCTATCGTGAACGCCTTGGCCATGAATTGATCTGGCGGACCCAAACCGCCGCCGGTCTGCGTCTGCCGGAGAGCGAGGCGGAGCTCGCCATCCAGACTGGACCTCAGGGGCCGGAAACCGACCTGCTGGTGGACTCAGCCGAGGAAGCCGCCCTGTTCATTGAACGGGCTGGAGGAAAAATCATCGTCCCGCCGTTCGAGATCCAGATCGGGCGCTGCGCTGTGGTCGAAGACCCATGGGGAAATACACTTGTGCTTTGGGATGCCAGCAAGGGCATGCTAAAAACGGATACAGATGGAAATGTGATCGGCAACGTAGAACCTGGTGAGTAAAATCCTGCCGCTCAAAAGACAAAAATATCCCTTGCGTGATTCTTTAGCACATAACCTGACCCGCCGACTTCCAGTTGACTTCTTTCCGTATGGAAAATTCCCTGAAAATGGGGGCAATATCCCCCAAGCATTGCTTGATTAGATGGAAGGACTTCGCAAAAGCCGACCCAGCAGGTGAACTGGGTCGGCTTATTCTTTCAGCTCTATTTGCTTCGTTCTTTACTTTCGCCCTGCCATCCCCGTAATGGCCTGGAGCAGTGTATTTGCCACGAGCTGGCCTGACTGCTGGCGATGCGGTTTCTGTGCCATCGGCCCAGATGACATTAACGCGGTCAGAGCTGCTTGCATATTACTCTGTCCCTGCTGTTTGGCATTCATAAAACTCATCCCCGCATTGATGATGTCGCCAAGATCGAGACCCTGCGGTTGTCCACTCCCTATGGACTGAGCTGGCTGCCCACCGCTCAAAAGGGACTGGATCAGCATCATGGCGTTGTCCGGCGTCACAGCCGACTGTCCCTGAAATTTATCAGCTGCCTGTGCCAACCCCTGGGCATATACGTTTGCAGAGCCGCTCGTCGCATTTTGAGCTAGAACTTCACTGGCATATTGAAGCTGGTTGGATGGTGCCGAGCCGCGCCGGGCTGCCATTGCCTGTGATATGGTGTTGAATACTTGCACCATGTTATCCCCGTGATTTTGGTTCTCTGTATCTGCCTCGTTCAATGAAGATCGATTGGAAGCCAGCGCCTGTGCAGCCAGGTTGAAAAGTGCCGAGAGATCGGTGCCGTGCGAAGGCGGGGGCGGATCCCGCCGGGCATCATTTTTATGATTATCCATCAATAACATCCTTTCCTGACCTCAAGTATGGGAAGTACCAAATGAGATTGTACTCCAACCGAACGCGGAACAACGAGCAGAAGACTGAATTGCCGCCATTGCGTAGCATGGGCTTTCTGCCCTAACTCACAGATTTATGTAACGTTTGACACAAAACAGTGTTATGATTATTTATAGAGATCAGAACCCATAAGGACATTGAAGCCAGCTCCATAAAAAAAAATACTCAATACAAAAACTGGAAGTGTACCCTGCTTCCAGTCATATTTTGATATCGCTCATGCCGCAAAGAAGGCGATGAAAGCCTGCAGAATTGGAGGATATATGAACCCATGGTTTGCATTCATTCTTGGCCTGTTGGTTGGGTGGCTTATCGAATGGCTGCTCGATTTTTTCTACTGGCGCAGACGTCGTGTGGAAAAAGAAACGGTTTATGTCCCGCAACCGCCGGTACAAGCCCGTGTCCCGGAGAGGGAGGATATTAAGCCCACTCCTGTCCCGCCGGTGGCACCTGACGATCTAAAGATCATCAAGGGTATCGGACCGGTCATCGAACGTAAATTGAACGAAGCAGGCATTTTTACTTTTGAGCAACTGGGAAACCTAACCCCCGCCGATTTGCAAAGGATTTTGGGCAACGCAATTGAGCGCCTAGCAGATGAAGAGGCCCTGCTGCAGCAGGCACGCGACCTCGCTCGCAGGAATTAGGTGAAGTATGAACCGCGCTGACTCCCGAAGTTACGATCTGTTCAAGACGATCGTTGCGGTAATTCTTGCACTCCTTCTGCTCATTATGCTCCTGCGCGGGTGTTCGACAAACGCAGCTGCACCTGTACCCACACAGATCCCTCTGGTTCAACATCCAACCGAGACGCTCCCGGCCTCTCCTATAGTCACAGAAATGGCGTCTGCCGTGGAGAATACGCAGACAGCCACTTCCTCCCCCGAGCCAGCGGCTGTCGAGCCAACCACAACCCCCACGACCGCAGCTGCTACGGACACCCCGACCGTGACCCCTGCCGCTTCCACAGAAACAACCCCAACAGAAGCAGCCACCGCTGCTCCGGAACAAACTGCGACCGCCCCGGCACAAAATTCCTCCTGTAACACATCATCACCAAGCCGTCTGAGCGTTGGCCAAACGGCTCGGGTGCTTCAGAGATTGAATGTGCGTAGCGAGGGCTCGATTAAAGCTGCAATTATCAAGGTCAATCCCTCGAACACACAGGTAAAGATCACCGGCGGTCCTGTATGTGAACCAGTGGGTAATCACGCCTATCTTTGGTGGCAGATCCAACTTTCGGACGGCACGCAGGGCTGGTCGGCAGAGACCCCACTCAATAATACCAATTACTTCCTGGAGCCCGCGCAGTAAACACATTCCGCATTCGTCAAGCAACCATTCCAGAGAAGACATATCTACCATTTACTGGATAGAAGGAGATAAAATGCTAAAAGAATTCAGAGAATTTGTCATGCGCGGCAATGTGATGGACCTGGCAGTTGCAGTCATCATTGGAGTTGCGTTTGGAGCGATCGTTACCTCCCTGGTCAACGATATAATCATGCCGCTGATCGGGTTATTGATGGGTGGCATTGACTTCAGCAGCCTATCGATTACGGTGGGAGATGCCGTCATCAAATATGGAGCCTTCATTCAAGCCGTCATCAACTTCCTCATCGTTGCTTTTGTGATCTTTATGCTGGTACGCACCATCAACCGCTTTAAGAAACCTGCACCGGTCGCCGCCCCCACAACAAAGGATTGCCCATACTGTTTCACCGCAATACCGATTCAAGCCATACGCTGTCCGAACTGTACTTCACAGCTCTA
>JBLNAU010000632.1:0-3555 GCA_050259515.1 Syntrophothermus sp. | reverse complement strand
CGCTGTATCACGCCCACCGTTTTTACCATCGCCGTCCTGACGGGGCTTGCGCCTGTCCGGTTCCTGGGGGTTGCCGCCTGGGAATTGCTTGGGGCCATCGCAACAGGCATTGCTCTCTGGCAGGAAGATAAGAAAGGAGGAGAAGGGAATGCGCTCCAATTGGATCGAACACAAAGGTAAAAAGATCTTCTACCAGGATTTTTCCCGCCAGTTCTACAACTCCGCGGCTGTCAAGGAGGAGCTGGAACAGGTGCAAAAGGTTGTGATCGCCCAGCCGAAGGGGTCTGTGCTGGTCCTCTCCGATTTCCGCGACACCTCCGTGGGCAGTGACCTGCTCTCCTCGATGAATGCCGCCTCCAACGCGACCAAGGAATACGTCCACAAGACGGCCGTGCTGGGAGTCACCGGTATGAAGCGTAAGCTGGCCGACCTGCTGACTGCGTTGACAGGCCAGCCCTTGAAATATTTTGATGATATCGAAGCAGCCAAGAACTGGCTGGTCGAGGAATAATATTCATTCCCCAAAATCGTAAAACAAAAACAGCAAGAGCAGATTTCCAAGTAAGGCTTGTCTAAAAAGGCAAGTCTTTTTGTTTCGTGTTCCCACTGTTATAATTTTGACATCCACATATTCAGGCGTCAGGAGAGAATGTCATGGTCTATAAGATTAAGTTCGGGACAGATGGATGGCGCGGGGTCATTGCTGAAGATTACACCTTCGATAATGTCCGGCGCTGTGCACAGGGATTTGCAAACTACCTTCTTGAACAGGGCAGGCAGGGGCAATGGGTCGTCGTGGGGCATGACAAGCGCTTCCAATCCGAGAACTTTGCCGCCGCGACGGCCGAAGTGCTGGCAGGCAACGGCCTCAACGTGTACCTGACGGACGGGGCCACGCCGACGCCGACCATCGCTTTTGCAGTTGTAAACAAAAAGGCATGCGGGGCGGTCAATATCACTGCCTCGCACAATCCACCCTCTGATAACGGATTCAAGGTCCGGGATCCCAATGGCGGCGCGATCGACCCTGACGGGCTGGCCCGGATCGAGTCACTGATCCCCGACGCGGAAGATGCGGTGAAGCGCATGCCATTAAGCGATGCCATGCGAGACGGCAAGGTGGTCATGTTCCATGCCGGGGAAGCTTATGAAGCCAACCTGCGGAAGCTGGTGGATATCCAGCGCATCAAGGATGCCGGCTTCACCGTCTTGGTGGATGCCATGTGGGGCAACGGCGCGGGCTGGTTTACACGCCTGCTCGAAGGTGGAAAGACAAAAGTGATCGAGATCCACAACACACGCAATCCATCCTTCCCGGAAATGAAGCGCCCGGAGCCGATCCGTCCCAACATTGATGTTGGACTAAAGGCAACCGTGGAGAACCATGCAGATATCCTTCTGATCACCGATGGAGATGCGGATCGTTGCGGCATCGGCGACGAGACGGGAAAGTTCATCGACCAGCTACGGGTCTATGCGCTGCTGGCGCTGTACCTGCTGGAGGTCCGCAAGGAACGTGGGGCGATCGTCAAAACACTCTCGACCACCACCATGTTAAACAAACTGGGACAGCTCTATGGCGTCCCCGTCTACGAAACGGGCGTGGGCTTCAAATATGTGGCGCCCAAGATGATGGAAACAGACGCCATGATCGGCGGCGAAGAGAGCGGCGGATATGCCTTCCGCGGCAACGTCCCGGAACGGGATGGGATCCTGGCTGGCTTGTACATGCTTGATTTCATGGTCCAGACCGGCAAGAAGCCGACCGAGCTGCTGCAGATGCTGTTCGACAAGGTTGGAGAGCACTTCTACGATCGCGTCGATACCCCCTTCTCGGGCAACCGCCATGACCGCGAGCAGATGATCCTCAATGCTCATCCGGAGACCATTGGCGGCTTAAAGGTGACCGAGCTGGTCACCGTGGACGGCTTCCAGTTCAAGCTGGAAGATGGCGGCTGGCTGCTGATCCGATTTAGCGGGACCGAGCCCATCATGCGGGTTTACTGCGAAACCACCCACCAGGATAAGGTCAAGGCGATCCTGGATGATGGCCTGAAGATCGCCGGAATCAAATAAACCCAGGGAATTCCGAAAGAAAAAGAAATTGATAGTCCCATCTACCGGATGGGACTATTCATTCCTGCGCTTGTCCTGGACTTTTGACAACCAACCAGTATATGTTATAATTTTCACAAACTTTGTCATAATTATGTTTACCGATACTCACTGTCACCTGGATTTCAATAAATTCGATGAAGATCGGGATGCGATCCTCCAGCGCGCCAAAGAGGCCGGGCTCACCCGCATGCTCATCCCGGCACTGGATTGGGAGTCGTGTCTCGCCGCCATCAAGCTGGCCGGTTTGCATCCACCCATTTTTGCCGCGATCGGCTTCCACCCCACTGATGCCGAGAAGTGGCAGGAATCATCATACGAACGATTGAAAGGTTTAATTTTGGAGTCCGGCCGCTTGCCGCTGGAAACCCAGGAGTTCGCTCCTGGACCCCAGGGGAAAATCGTCGCCATCGGTGAGATCGGTCTGGATTATTACTGGGTCAAGGAACCCGAAAAACAGGCTTTTCAGCGGCATATCCTCAAACAGCAGCTTATGCTGGCGGAAGAGGTCAACAAACCGGTGATCATCCACATGCGGGAGGAGAACGATTCCTGGTTCGGGCAGGCTTCCGTGGATCTGCTTGCGATCCTGTCCGAGTGGCAGGCCGCGCTTCGGACGCGGAACCATCCTCTGGCAGAAAGACCCGGAGTCCTGCATTCCTTTAATGGGAATCTGGAAACGGCTCAAAAGGCCCTGGACCTGAATTTTTTCATCGGCGTCACCGGTCCGGTCACGTATAAAAATGCCGAGGAGAAGCGTCAAATCATCCGCCAGTTGCCGCTCGATCAGCTTCTGATCGAGACGGACTCCCCGTTCCTGACCCCCGTACCGCTGCGGGGCAAACGGAATGAACCTGCTTTCGTTATCCATATTGCTGATAAAATTGCACAAATCCACATGACAACCCTCGAACAAGTCGCAGAAATCACCACAGCCAACGCTGACCGGCTGTTCGGTTGGGGAGGCTAACGCTTGAGCACGACTACTTTTTTTACATCGGTGCAGGATCAACTCCAATTCGTGGAACAACGCATTCGGGAACAGGCGGGGGCCGAACATCACCCGGATTTACGCTCTGCACTTGAGCATTTACTTGCCGCCGGTGGTAAACGCATCCGCCCAACCCTGGGCCTGCTGGTCGGAAATATGCTGGGGGCCCCGGAGGACAAGCTCATCACCCTGGGCGCCTCCGTGGAATTACTCCACACGGCCACCCTGGTCCATGATGATCTGATCGATGGGGCTCTTCTGCGCCGGGGCATGCCCACCTTGAACGCGCGCTGGTCTCCGGCCGCGACGGTTCTCACAGGTGATTTCCTTTTCGCCCGCGCAGCCAAGCTCGCCGCCGAGACGGATTATCTGCCGCTGATGAAACTCTTTGCCGATACCCTGGCGACCATTGTCAACGGTGAGCTGACCCAGATGTTCTCGGCGCGCGG
>JBLNAU010000631.1:0-2857 GCA_050259515.1 Syntrophothermus sp. | reverse complement strand
ATACCCGGCCGGGAGATACAGGTAATATTCGGTTGGCCTGTTGAAGACATAGGGGGTCGGGTTGGAGCGCAAAGAGTAGGATGGGTTTGAACAGGCTGCCAACCCTGCCAGGTGGATAAGGACAAGGAACCGAAGGCTTTTCACCGGTCATCCATCATCAACAGCTACATGTGCTCATAGACGTAGAAAATGTAATCCTGGGACGTCGTCTTGACGCCAAGATCGTTAAGCAATCGCAGAAGTTGTGCCCGGTGATCTGTGCCATGATTCACCACATGGAGGAGCACCTGCCACACGATGAGATCTTTATCGTCGTCCGGTTCTTTTATCGGCTTGTCGAATAGCTGGTCGTCACGCAATTCTGAAAGATACTCGCGCATACCTTGCTCAACGCGGTCCCAATGAGACCGGATCAGGTTTCGATCGTCTGCGTCGGTGGGAGACAGTGGTTCTGAGGGTTGAACGCCGCGCAGTTCGCTGAACCAGATATCCTCGGCGTTTTTGAGGTGAACAATTTGATCCCGGACAGAACCATGAGAATAGTCCACATGGTGCGTAAATTGTTCGTGCGAAAGCGGAATCACGCAGTTATCCCAGATTTTTCGGTTCTCAGTGAAGTGATAGTCGTAAAAGTGACGGAAGGCATCTGCGTTCATTTGTAAACTACTCCTCTCTTCGCCGGGCTGACTTCCCAGCAGGTGAGCACATTGCCCGAGCGAGGCCACGTCCGTGTTTGGAGCAGCTTGAGCGAAACCGGCGGACGACCTTCAAACAGCGGTGTGCCCACGCCGCCGATCAACGGGAAGAACGTGAGATGCAGCTCGTCCACAAGATTGTGAGCCAGCAGATCGTTCCAAAGCAGGCGGCTCATCAGCACCAGGATATCCCTGCCATCCTGCTGTTTAAGCTTGGCCATCTCCTGGTATGCGTCTGCACGTTTAATAATGTGGGTATTTTCCCAGGGGGCCAGCTCTGAGCTGCTCAGCTTATCCGAGATGACGATCTTCTGGATCGACTGGAAGAGCCCGGCAATCTCGCGTCGAATGGCAGTGGCATCGGGATCATCAGGCACATGGGTCCAATACTCTTTATTTCCCAAAAATGAATTGCGACTCAGGAGCAGAAAATCGGCCGCACGCAGCCGTTCCGCATTGTAGAAATCAAAGCTGTCATCGCCGTGATAATCTTCATGATAGTAGTCATAGAGCGAGTGGATGTTTTTGTCCTGCCCTTCGTAGAGGCCGTCCAGGGTGACAAAGTTACTTACAATCAGTTTGCGCATGCTCCTCCTCTTATTTTTTGGCCTACTGTCGGGATTATAGCACAGGTGTTCTAGAGCTCTGCCATCCTTCCAACAAAACTGTCAGGCTTCAACCGGGTCTGGCAGGGGAGTAAGTTATATTCATCCATCATCTCGCTGTTTATTCCACTCCAGCCTAAATCGTGTCCTCGCAAGAGGAGGCACAAGTGCTCCACTGCTTAGCGGACCAGCGGCAAAAGAAAAAGTCTACACGGCTGGGTTTGCCATGTAGACTTTTCACTAGAGATAAATCTTTCTCAGCCGGTTCAGTCGCGAGGCCAGGCCCATCCACCGGCGGACCGGTCTGCGCCGGGCTACCACGGTCAGCCCGATCCCAGCCATCACAGCCAGCAAACCCCAGCGCACAGCCGGTCGAGTTTCCCAGCCTGTATAAAGGCTGAAGGGTTTTGTATCCTGGCTGAAGGAGCCTTGCACCTGGTCATAGCCATCGATATGCTCGAACAGATTGGAAGGTGCCTGGTCAGTCTTGGGTGTATGGGTCATTTGTGGCCTGTAGCCGAACCGGCTCAGCAGGCGGTCCACCAGGCCAGGAGAGAGGAGATGCAGCCATTCGATCGACTTTCCGGCACCTCCGACATAAATCTCCCGCGCCGGGTGCTCGGCAGCGTGGAGGATCGCATCTGCCACCAGCCTGGGTTCGTAGACCGGCGGCGAGGGGCGAGGCTTCACCCCGATGCGGGTCAACGATTTGTCAAAGAAAGGTGTGTTGATGCCGGCGGGCAGGATCGTCGTCACCGAAACCGGGGTCCGGTCGTGCATCAATTCCACGCGCAGCGCATCGATGAAGCCGATCATCCCATGCTTGGATGCGGAGTAGACGCTATGCAGCGGAAAGCTGCGCTTCGATTCGAGGGACCCAATATGAATGAGGGCTCCTCTCCCTGTCCGCTTCAAATGAGGCAGGGCTGCCATTGCTCCGAATGCCTGGCCGATGAGGTTGACTTCGATCAGTTTCCGGAATTCATCCGGCCGGATCTCCTGGAAGGGTGAATAGATCGATACAGCTGCGGCGTGCACCCAGGTGTCGATCCGTCCATAGATCTCCACCGCGCGAGCCGCCAGGGAATACATCTGCTCGTACTGGCTCACATCCGCTTCAATGGCCGTGGCCTCCCCACCTGCGGATCGAATTTCCTGCACCAGTTCATTGAGAGCGGGCAGCGAGCGACCGGCAGCCACAACCTTTGCCCCGCGTTCCGCGAACCGGTATGCAGTCTCCCGCCCGATGCCGCTATTGGCACCCACAATCACAACGACTTGTTCGCTGATAGGTTTTCGTTTCAAGATAAACTCCTTACCTTGATCAAGGTCGATCATTCCTCGCGGTCGTTGATCCGTTCAGCGACCATCAGGATCTGGTCCGCCGCAAAATCTGCCGCGTCCTGGGTGAGACCTTGTTCCACCATCAAGCGGCTGGCAATCTGGGTATGGTCCATCTGCAGGATATCCTCCGGCTGCCAGCCTTTGGCATACGTGGCATAGATCTCATCTGCACTGAGATCGTAATAAACGGTCTCGATCTGGCTGTCCCGGTGT
>JBLNAU010000630.1:0-2519 GCA_050259515.1 Syntrophothermus sp. | reverse complement strand
ACCTCGATTGCCGTGATGGAGATCCTGGCCTCAGCAGGCGCAACCCAGGTGGAGCCAGGGCACGCTCTGACGGGTACGACGCCCCTGCACGCCGTGCGCGCCCTGGTGGAGCAGCCAGCCGCCCTGTACCTGTCGGAAATATCGCACATTGCCAACGGGCACCCGTACTGCTTTGGGGGTGGCCTCTACATCGACCCGGTCTTCTCGGACTACGACGTACGCGCTCTGGTCGGCCGCGACCCAGGACGGGTTGCAAGGCAGCCGGTCTCAGTCAAGATCCCGCCGGCCAATGCCATCGATTATTACGGGATCCTCGAGCCCTCCCCCTTGGATGTCATCCGGGTCGGCGATACGGTGACCTTCGGTTTCCGCATCCACGCCTTTATCACACGCGCCTATGTCATTCCGGTCTCCGGTATCACCAGCGGCAGCCCCAAGGTCGAAGGGGTTTTCACGACCGGCGGCAGAAAGACGAGCTGGCCCGAATAGTAGCGGCAAATCCTGAGAATCTCGACAGTGGCGAGGTCATCCTCTCGGCTAGGGGTATCCGAAAATCGTTCAACCGGGCCGAAGTGCTGCACGGCGTGGACTTCGAGCTGCGCCGGGGTGAAGTGCATGGCCTGGTCGGGCAGAACGGCACGGGCAAGTCTACCCTGATGAAGATCATCAATGGCGTTTATACCCGCGACAGCGGCGAGCTGGCGGTTAGCGGCCAGGAAGCCCACCACAACACGCCCACCGGCGCCAAGGCGCACGGCATTGCCATGGTGTTTCAGGAGTTCAGCCTGATCCCCAGCATAACGGTGGTCCAAAACCTGTTCCTTTCCCACGAACGGCTTAAAGGACTGTTTGTGGACGAGAAACCGATGCGCGAGGCCGCCCTGCGCCTGTTTGAAGACCTCGAAGTCGACATTGACCCGGACCGGCTTGTGTCGCGCCTCTCGGTCGGGGAGCGGCAGGTGGTGGAAATTGCGAAAGCGGTCAGCCACCACTCCTCCATCCTGATCATGGACGAACCGACGGCTTCGCTCTCGGGCGCGGAAATCCAGTCGCTCTTCAAGATCATTCGCCGCCTCAAGCAGGACGGGATTGCGGTGATCTTTGTGTCGCACCACCTCAATGAAGTGCTGGAAATCTTCGACCGGGTGACGGTCATCCGCGATGGGATCGTGGCGCTGTCCAAGGATATCGCCGCGACCAGCATGCAAGAGGTCATCACGGCCATGATCGGCAATAAATTCGAGCGCGCCCAGGCGGTGAAAGAGCACCGCGCGGCAAGCAATAACCCACTGCTGGATGTGATAGGGTTGAGCTCCGGGCGGTATTTCCAAGACATCACCTTCTCGGTTTATTCAGGTGAGGTGGTGGGTATTGCCGGCATACTGGGCAACGGGAGATCGGAGCTATTCAAGGCATTTTACGGGATCCTGCCGGTCGACCGGGGCGAACTGCACTTTTAGGGTCGCAGCGTCCGGTTCCGGTACTCGGTGGATGCGATCAAAGCCGGGATGATCCTGGTGCCGGAGGACCGCCGCAAGAACGGCATCATTAACGGGCAGACGGTGCGGTTTAATATTCTGCAATCGATCTGGAAGCGGCTGTCGCGTTTCGGCTGGATCGACGACCGGGAAGGCGACCGCGTCGCGGACCGGTATATGTCCGACCTGGCCATTCGCGCCACCAGCAGCCGCCAGCCAATCCAGCGCCTGTCGGGTGGAAACCAGCAGAAGGCCATCTTCGCCCGCAGCCTGGCATCGGACCCGAAAATCCTGCTCCTGGATGACCCGACGGTGGGGGTAGACGTCGAAACTAAAAAGGAAATTGCCGAGATCATCCGCCGGATCGGCAGGCAGGGGAACGGAGTCATCCTGGTCTCCTCGGTAGTGGATGAGCTGGCCGATCTGAGCGACCGCGTGCTCGTCCTCCAGCACGGGAAGACTGCTTTTCACAAAGTTACAATGGAAAAAATTCCCATCCAGGCATAATTAAGCAGTATATCCTCTATGGATCTTTTGTATCTGTTTCGATTGCTTGTGGGTGACAACTTTTGACTGGCAGGTCATCGGGTATGGGTCATCAAAGTTGGATCAAGCACGTGCAGAAAGAGGGAAAAAACCAATTGTTATGCGGGAGGCGCCAGTGATTTCCTAACGACCTAAAACGCCAGATTTTTTCCCCAAATATCTTCCACTTTCAGAAGGGGAGGACTTTATGATTTTTGAAAATTGGTGATTGACAATTAGCAACCACTGGCTATAATAAACTTTGTAAGGCCACCGGACTTACAAAGTGCGCTTCATTTCACCTTCTTCTAAATTCACGGCACATCACCTATGAAAAAAGCCACCCAGCAGCAGACCAAAGAGCATAATCGGAACCTGGTACTGAGCACCATCTTTAACTGCGACAGCATCAGCCGCGCGGAGATTGCTCGGACCACCAGCCTGACCCGCACCACCGTGTCTGAGATTGTGGCTGAGCTGATGGCTGAGGGCCTGGTGAGCGAAATCGGACTGGGC
>JBLNAU010000629.1:0-6240 GCA_050259515.1 Syntrophothermus sp. | reverse complement strand
CCAAAGCAGCGCAAAATTACGCTGGCGCAATACATTGAGCATAGCCAACCTCTTGAATGATTTGGATGTGAATGTCAGGAATTTACAGGGGAATGTTGGAGTGAGCTTCCATCAGCTCGTAGGTATCCCCTTTGGAGATGACGGTCAATTCTGCCGCGCTGGTGACACTCTGGATGCGGGTCACGAATGCTTGAGCTCCCTGTACTTCGATCTCCTGCCCGGGCAGGACGATCAGACGCGGGTTCTCGCGCCAGAATTTTTGTGCCTGGGGGAGGGCCATGACGAGCCCAGACAAGGTCTTGTTGGAGGCCCAACCACAATCGGGACAATAGAGAAGGATCTGGCGCGACTGTTTGAATTCGGGGTCCGACTTTATCCTGTAATCCATACGAACCTGCAGGGGAGTTCCACAGGCCGGGCAGGGAGTGGGCTGGGAGAGAAGCGCCTGCCGGTACAGCGGGGCCAGCGTTCCAAGCAGCCTGGAGTAGGCGGGCTTGAATTTACGGATGTCCCCTACCATGTTTGCATAATAGGGCTGGGTCAGGTCCATGCCGATCAGGATGTCGCGCGGCCTGGGGGTACACTGCGGGCAGCGCAGGGCAAATTCCTGGTCCTTTTGAAATTTGCCGATCAAGCGGTTTTGGCCGCAGCACATGCACCAGATATTGGTCTCCTCCCAGTCTGCATCCTCCGGACGGATCAACCCCAACGCCAGCGATTCATCCTTAAGCCGGGTTTGCAGCATTCGCTGCAGGGTGAGCTTGCCCCGCTGCAGACGCACGGCAACCGCGCCCGGCTTTAAGTTCATCATCTCTCCGATCTCGGCGTGGGAGGATTCTTCCAGGTAATGCTCCACCAGCATCTGCCCCGTTTCGGGTGGAAGCAGGGAGAGAGCCCGGTCGAGCAGGCTGGCCAGCTCCTGGCGATCCAGCTCGAGCTCCAGGTCCATGTTGTCGGGCAGCTCTTCTTCCAAAGGCTCCGGAACATGCTGGCGCGACCAGTTCAGGCAGATGTTGCGGGCAATAGCCGACGTCCAAGGTTTCAACTTGTCCGGGGACACCAGTTGCTGCCTGTTTTTCCAGGCTGCGACCAGCGTGTCCTGGGCAAGGTCTTCAGCGGCCTCCGGCCGGCCGGTAAACCAAGCACACAGGCGTACCAGGCGCGGCCATTCTGCGGCTAGTAAGGTCTCAAAATCCAGGTTTTCAGGGCAATATAGCATTACGTCATTCCTCTACATAATCTTGATGCGTATACTACTATATTGCAGCCAGGCCGGATTTCTAACATGTTTTTTTTATTCGGAGGGAAATTGTTCTGCCAGTGTCAGGAAGATATCCACAACCCTTGGGTCGAAATAATTACCGGATTGTTCCCGGATGTAATCCAGCGCCTGTTCACGGGGCCAGCCTTTTCGGTAGGGGCGATCGGAGGTCAGTGCATCGTAGACGTCCGCGATGGCGAAGATGCGGGCGGCCAGTGGGATCTCCTCGCCTTTCAGTCCGCGCGGGTAGCCGGTGCCATTCCATTTTTCATGATGACAGTAGGGGATATCCAGCGCGTCCCGCAGGTAGCTGATATTGGAGAGCAGGTTGTAGGCATAGACCGCATGCATGCGCATGTGCTGCCATTCCTCTTCGTTGAGCTTGTCTGGCTTCAACAGGATGTTATCGGGTACGCCCATTTTTCCAATATCGTGCAGCAGGGCGCCGCGGCGAATGTGGACCAGATCCGTTGCCTTGATGCCCATGGCCTCGGCCAGGTCCATGGTCATCTTTGTGACCCGCTGGGTATGGCCTTCGGTCTCCCGGTCGCGCAAGTCGAGCGCTGCCGACCAGCCTTCGAGGGTGGCCTCATACGCCAGCATCAGCTCCGAATTACTGCGCTGCAGGTCCTTGAACAGGGTCGCGTTATCCACGGCAATGGCGAGCTGGCCGGTCAGGATCTCCAGATAGTCCAGCCATTCCCGGGATCCCTTGAAAGGCGAGCGGCAGAAGATTTCAAGCACTCCGCGCACCTTGCCTTTGACGACGAGCGGCGCGCCGATATAACTCGCAAAATTCTCCCCATCCAGCAGGGATACCCGTTTGAACCTTCCATCCTTTTCCAGGTCGGTGATATGGATCGTTCGCTGCTCCAGGGCCACCCGGCCGGCATATCCCTCTCCGATGCGCAGCTTTTCCCGTTCCACCACCGGACGGCGGAAACCGCGCCCGGCTGCATAGGAGAGGGTGGTGGAATCACCGTCCATCAGCAGTACATCGACAGCATCCACGCCGAGCTGTTCTGTGATCTGTTCCATGGCAACCGTCAGTGTCAGCCTGAGGTCGAAGCTTGAAAGCACGGCCAGGTCGATTTTGCGGAGAGCGTTGATGCGGGCAAGCTGTTTTTGGGTCTCCAGCTCTGCCCGCTTGCGGTCGGTGATATCCATCGAAAGGATGAACAACCCATCCGGCACGGGTTGGATATTTAATTCGAACCAGCCGGTGGTGCCATCCGGGTACTCGAATTTATTTTCCATCTGCTGGGTCGCGCGCTTCTCCATGCAGTGCTTTAATTGCATGAACAGGCCTGTGTTTTCGATGCCCGGGTAGGCTTCCATCATGGTCCGATTGAGCAGCTCTTCGGGCTCACGATGTCCATGCCGGGCGGCGGTTTGGTTAATATAGATGTAGCGCCAGTCAAAGCCAATGATCTGACAGCCCTCCAGCAGGCTGTCGAGGGTCTGGCGATATTGGTCATCTGTAAGGGGTTGGGAATTTGGACGTGGGGATTTTTCTCTCGTTTCCATATTCTTCTTCACATTTAAAGGGGTAAATTCGTGCTATTTGGGGGACAATAAAGACAGGCTACTGGTGCCTGACAGACGCCATTATTTTATGCTATTTGGACAAATTTGGTAAGCTTTTTGTAACCCACCGGGTACAGCCTGTTGGATATTTCCCCTATTTGGCACCGCGAATTGTTCGGAAACGTTTACAATAATGGAACTTCTCAAATCCACTTCCCCAGGAGACAGAATGGCAAAACTAATCCCCGCTGCAGAGCGCATTGTCCGTGCACGCAAGCTGATCCAGCAGGCCCGGGATCTCCCGGTCCCGGAGGGCGGCCTGGGCAGGAGTGATTTTTCCTATATTGCCACTGTGAAAGACCTGCTGCGACAGGCACGCGACCGGGTCAAGTTCAGCCCACAAACGGCCGGTGTCTCGGCAGAGATGAAGGAAGAAGTCAAACGGATCTATGAGGAGATCGAGCTGGCGGACAGGGAAATCTTGTATGGTTAAAGCAAAAAGCGGATAAGTAGCCTTATCCGCTCCTTGCTTCCAATTTTGAACTACGCCTGGCTTACCATCTTCCGCGGCCGACACCTCGCACGATCAGCAGCAGCAGGATCGCGCCGATGAAAGCGGTAATGATGGTCCCGATGATTCCCCCGCCGATGGAAATCCCCAGCGCACTGAACAGCCATCCGCCGATGAAGGCGCCAAGGATACCGATCAGGATTGCAGTACCGAGTCCGGACCTTCTGGGTCCTCCCACCATCGATTCCGCCAGAACACCGGCAATGGCACCAATCACGATCCAGATCAAAACAGTTTGAAGATCCATAAGATAATCCTTTCTCCTTTATTGATCAATAAACACCTGGTGACGGCCTCACACTGCAAGGGCAATAGCGGTATAAGAGCCAGCACCGGCTTCTCGTGTGTATAACGAGTGAATAGCTTACATGCTACGTGCCGTTGGGTGCGTGTAGAATCCTTTTTCATCATTTTCAGGAGCCCAATGAATGCGATTGAAGTCTCTCACCTTCGCCGGACCTTTAACTCCAGTATTGGGGTGATCAAACGGTCCACGAGGGAAATCGTTGCAGTGGATGATGTCTCGTTTGACATCCAGGAGGGGGAGCTGTTTGGCCTGCTGGGACCCAATGGAGCCGGCAAGACGACGACCACCAAGATGCTTACCACGCTTCTCATCCCGACCGCCGGTTCTGCCACCATCAAAGGCTTCGATGTGGTCAAGAACGCGGACCAGGTCCGCAGGCGGATCGGGTTCATTTTTGGCGGTGAGCGCGGTCTGTACTGGCGCCTGTCAGGAATCGACAACCTGCGCTACTTTGCCAGCCTGTACAACGTGGACCCGGATGAGACCCGCAAGCGGATCGCCTATCTGCTCGAGATGGTCGGCTTGAGCGGGCGCGGGGATGAGAAGGTGCAGGGATATTCGCGCGGCATGAAACAGCGTCTCCACGTCGCCAGGACGCTGCTCCATAATCCGGATATTCTCTTTCTGGATGAGCCCACGCTCGGGCTCGACCCCGTGGGGGCTCGTGAATTCCGGCAGGTGATCCTGAACCTTCAGTCTGAAAGGAAGACGATTTTGCTGACCACCCATTACATGTTCGAGGCCGATGCCTTATGTGATCGGATCGCGATCATCAATCACGGGCGCATCATCGCCCTCGATACCCCCGGCGGATTGAAATCCCGCGTCCATGACATGAATGTCGTGGCAGTGGAGATTTTTGGAATCCCCGAAGCCACCCTGGAGCGTCTGCGGAGTCTGCCCTTCGTGGACGCGCTGTCCGTGGAGGATTATGACCAGAAGCAGATGCTGCTGATCCAGACCGGGCGCGGGGCCGAGGCGGTTCCGGATATCCTGGGAGCGATCGATGGTCAGCGCGTGGGACGTGTCATCGTGCGCGAGCCAACTTTGGAGGATGCCTACGTCCGACTGGTGAGAGGCAGCGCATGAATATCAAGGTGTTGACCCGCTACTGGCGGACCATCCTGGTGGTTGCCGAAATGACCATGCGCCAGCAGCTGACGGATGGATTCATCCTGTTCACCGTACTTTTCCAGCCGATCATTATCGCCGTGCTGGGTCTGTTCATGCTGCAGGATAAGGCTGCAGACTCGGCAATGTTCGTGGTGGTCGGCAGCGGGCTGACCGGGTTGTGGTCGAGTCTGCTCTTCATCTCAGGCGGCAGCATCAACTCTGAGCGCTGGTCCGGGACGCTCGAGGCCCTGGTCGCGATCCCGACCCCGTTCGAGGTGGTGGTGTTTGGAAAGAACCTGGCGAACGTAACCCAATCGCTGGTTTCCATGGTTCTGGGATATTTCATTGCCGCCCTGGCCTTTGGCTATTCGCTCGGGGTCCAGCAGCCGTTGATGTTCTTCGTGTCGGTGATTCTCTCGGTGATCGCCTTTATCAGCTTTGGGCTGGTCATAGCGCCGATCTTTGTCATGAACCCGGGGATAAGGGCCTGGCAGAATGCCATGGAGTACCCGGTTTATATCCTGTGCGGCTTCCTGTTCCCGATCGCCATGCTGCCGGGCTGGACAACCCCGGTCTCGTACATTCTTCCACCCTACTGGGCGGCAGTTGCCCTGCACGGAACGTCGACAGGCGGAGCGCCGGTCCGCCAGACGCTCTTTACCTGGGGCATGTTGCTGCTTTTTTCCTTCGTCGACCTGATCCTCGCCTCCCGCCTGTTCAAGCTCATGCTCTACAAGGTCAGGGCGGATGCCACGCTTGGCTTGGAATAAGCATCCCGGGCTGAGCGCAGACGAAGCGTGGGCTGCGTACACACATCTCGCTTCGTTTACGAGCACCGCTCTCCACTCAGCGTGAAAATGGATAATCCATGAAAACTTTTACCAACAACCTTCGTCTCTTCTGGCAGGGTGCCCTGCTTTCCTATATCGCCCTCTTTCATTGGATGCGCCCGATTCAGTATATGGCCTCCAAGATCCTCATGCCGCTTGCGCAGATGTACTTCTTTGTTTACTTGGGCACCTTTGCGACCGGCAGGGAAAATTCCACCTATTACATTGTCGGCAATGCCCTTCAGATCGCGGCGGTCAGCGGCATTTTTGGCATGACCATGTCCATCGGCGGAGACCGTGATAGCGGGACGCTCGCTTACATTTTTGGCACACCCGCCAACCGCCTGGTCGTCTTCCTGGGGCGGGCTTTCATGAATATCATGGACGGCACGCTGGGGGTGATCCTGGCGTTCACCTGGGGCGTGATCCTGATGGGACTGGATCTCTCCCATACAGATATTCCCGCCCTGGCACTGACGATCCTGGTCACCACCATTAGCACCTGCGGGCTGGGATTGCTGCTCGGCTGCCTGGCGCTGATCACCGTCAATGTCATGTTCGTGAATAACTTCGTTTACTTTTTGCTGTTGATCTTTTCCGGCGCCAATGTGCAGCTTTCCCAGATACCCGC
>JBLNAU010000628.1:0-4188 GCA_050259515.1 Syntrophothermus sp. | reverse complement strand
GCGCTTTCTCCAACAGCCGACATAATGATGATCGGAACGTCCACGGATGTCCCTTGTCCTGTTTTGGTGTATTCGCCCTGTCGGAAACGGCGAATAAATTCCAGGCCGGTGCGATCCCACTTTACTCCCTCATAATGGATGTTCTCCACCTCCTGGTTGTCCGCATTGGGGCTTCGAGGATGGATCATCAGGTCTACGATCAGCAGCTCAAATCTTTCCCTGTCCAGGCGCTCCAGCAGACTCTTTTCCGCCGAAAGCTCGACGTTCAGGTTGAGCTCCTTCTTCACGTACACCTGTAGATTTTGCATGCTTTCAAAGTCATCATCCAGCATCAGGATTTTGCGTGGTATATCCGCCATACTGTACTCCCTTGGATTATCTTTTTTGCTTGAGTGGGATTTCCACAAGGAAAATGACCCGGGTGGCTCTGCCTTCATGTTTTTGGATGGATGTGGGATGGAACTTGACCTGAATCTCGCCTCCATGTGCTTCAATGATGGAGCGGGCTTCCCACAAGCCATAACCCGAGCCGGGTATCCGCTTGATTCGAGTCGTATCTCCTCCACGTTCTCCGACCTCGAAGATTCTGTTCCGGTCCTCCTCCCGAATATCGAAACCTATATTGTCGACCTCGATAATTGCCGTGGCCTGATCCACACCGGAACTGATATTCAAATGGGAACGAATAAAGATTTTGGATTTTGAGAAGGAATATTTGATGGCATTCTCGATCAAGTTGGCCATTGCAATGGTCATGCGGGGCACATCGACCTCGGCTGCCGGCAGGGTGAAAACGCTTGCTTCGAGGAGCAGATCAAGATTTCTTGTACGGGCTAATTCCATAAAGCCCGTGGCGCAATTTTCAACCAGGGCGGAGAGAGAGTATTTTTCGATCTCGAGGTCATCCGCTTCCACTTTGATGGCGATTCCTTCCAGGGTTCCACTGGTGATGCGGCCGAGCAGAAGGGCCCTGTCCTCGGCCTGTTTCAAATATTCATCTGCCTGTTCGGCATCCCGGCTTCCGCTTTTCTGGATGATCTCCCTGGCAATTCCCACCGGAGTGGTAATGGTCGTGAGTGCCGTTTTTACCTCGTGTGTTAGGAGCGACGCAGTGTTTTTCCAGCGGCGGCGTTCCTGTTCCAGATAGAGGACTTCGAAGCCTGTCCGCGTGAATGTGCTGATGATCCTGGTCATCTCCATGAGGAAGTGGCGTTCGGCCGGGAGGCTCACCGCAGCTTCAAAGGGCCCCAGGGCCAGTACGCTGCGATAACGATCGCCAACTGCAAATGGGATCAGGCATATGGATTGGTTAAAGTACTCCCGGTTGTTCCCCCGGATGCCGGTCCTTATTGCAAGCTGGGTCTCAGAGGTAAACATCCCCTGGTCCACGGTCAAATTTTCCAGCGGCAGCTTGGCCTTGGACCAGTTGAAATGCGGCAGCTGGCCAGCAATCGCTTCCGGGAGTCCCGCCTGGGCAAAGGGTACCAGCACGGTGTGGTTTTCCTGCGTGCCTGCGAAGAAGAGGACATATTGACAGCCACAGTATTCCTTGATCTTGCGCACGGCGGTTTCAACCTTTTCCCTCAGTTGTTCGATGTCCATGCTGCGCAGCATATTCAGGACCGTACGTAATTCTTCAAGAAAGGTTTGTTCCTTCTGCCATTTTTGACGCTCGAACTCCGCTTCAGCAATTTGCTGGATATGGAGCGCCTCCTTTTCAAGTTTGAGACGGGCATCTGACGGTACAGGGATCAGCTTTTTTGCCAGTCCCCGCAAATGCTCTACATCTGGTTCTTCACTTTTAATATCATCGATACGGCCGTCTTTCAGGTTATCCAGATATTGATTGATCAGGTCATTGTTTTCCGGTTGGAATTGCCCTGAAAAGAGAAGGGCTACGGGTCTTCCCCGGATCTCGATCATATGGGTCATGTCCATTAAACCGGCATGGCAGGGAAAGAGTCTACAAGGTTCACCGGACTTTCGAAACTCCTTGAGTGACTCATTTGCCTGATCGATATCCCATTTCTTGCACTTGTTGTCCCCTCCCTTTACGTGATCGTTTCCACGGAAATAGCGACAGAATTCTTCATACCTTTGATTCTCATTTACAGATTCGATACGATGGGTGAAGCTTTGCGCCTTGGGGTCATAATCCAGGATAGTCAAAGGCCGACCAAGTCGCTCACAGCTGCCCGATTCGATCACGGTCAGTGTTTCCTGCTCCAGAATATCATTCAGGCAGGTTGGCGAAAAAGGCCATTTAAGATGCGAGAATTGGGCCATGGATATTCATTCTCCACAAGAGTTCAATCAACTATTTAAAAATGGATTTCCTGCTTCAGCCATCCTGATGCCCCATTTTTTCCTTACTGGTCGCAAAGTTTAACCCGGGGAACCCATTATCTGGCGGTGAATAGGGAATTTGGATAACATCGAAGACCTCATTGAGATCTGCCACTTCGGAAAGACGAGGACATTGCAGATAACTCTTTGAAAGAATGACATTCAGATTTTTTATCTTATTCTTCCAGGAACGAATCTCTTCTGTTCCTGTGGGTAATGTGACCTGGTATCCGGGTAGAGGACTACCTTTGTTATTCAAAGTAAGCGATGTACCGATTGTCCTGACCAGATGGCTGCTTATGGTTTGTGTCGATACCAGATGAACCTGCAGGTAAAAGAACTTTTGCCAGGGAGCCAGGCGGCGCGCCAGAATATCCTTGTTCCATTGTTTCAAGGCAGAAGAAGAGATGGGATTGAGCAGCTCGACATCCACATTTGAAAGATCGGCAGCGTTTTTGAGCAATCCCTTCTGTTCATCTTCGTATAAAACTGTGCTGCGCAGGCAGATGTTCAGAAATAGTGCAGATGGACAGGCAGAGACGGCGCGCCAGATCTGTTCATGGGCGCGTGGCCCCGAACGCCAGGAACCCTGCAAATAAGGCAGACTGGCTTTGGGATGGATCGGAAACTCCATGCGACTGATCTGAGCCACATCCAAGGCTGGATTTTCATCCTGAAGGATATCCATCCCTGAAAAGAAGAAGAAATCATCCTGCGAGATCGCTGGAGTCAGGCCATAGTCATAGGGGAAGGTAGCCTGGATTTCGGTGTAGTAGGATAAGGCATTCTCCCTTACCTCCTGCTCGCTGTGGCCCTGGATTTTGCCAAGGACTGCCACCAGGAGTTTTTCGCCTGGCCGGTTGATGAAGCGGAATGCCAGCGTACGGTGATCCCGGGCCTCCATTCCTTGCTCATCGGGGTATCCATATTGTGATTCCAGGAAAAGCTTCTGCCTCTCCATAGCTTCCTCGAACAACATGGCAACATTGAGTCCCCATTTCAGCCTGGCCCATTCCTGGTGGGGTGGAACCTGCACCTGACAGGCAAACAAAGCCTGCCAGGCGGATTTAGGATCCACCCGGCCTGGGTAGGGGGACCCGTCGTGAACCTCTTCGATCTCGAGCCATGGTACTGTCATACTATTACCAGCCCTCTTAAAATCGTTTGCGCGCCAGCAGACCCAAAAGCATATTGGTCAAGGAGTCCATTTCCTCGGTGTCAGGTATTTCGGCGGGCTTATTACTCACCGCGGTGACCTCCTGCCCGGTAACAGCCTCTTCTGCAGGTTTGGGAGAGACTCCCATGGCCCCCAGGAGCTGCCAGATGATCTCGACCACCTGTGGATCGCGCGAGAAGGCCGGGGAGGAAAATGCCTGGCCGATGGCCTCCATGGCCCGCATCCATTTTTCCTGGCGAAACTGGTAATCGGTCCGGGCGTTCTCGAGCTCGATCTTCTGCATATCCAGCTTCCGGATGCTTTCCTGCAGCTTTGTATCTGCGTCCACCTTGATCTGTTTGATCGCCGCCTCCTGCTCTGTAATCCTCTTCTCAAGTTCCTGGTTGTGTTTTTGCATCTCACTTTGGGCGGCAAACTGCCTCTGGTTGATCTGCTGTTTTCCGAGCCATTCTATGACTTTGGGATCCCCGGATTTTTCCTGGACGACGATGTCCGATAAAAGAAAGAGCTTGGAGAGTGGATAACGACCGGCATGCTGCTCTTTGATGAACAGCGCGACCTGATCGTTCTCGACCTTTTGGCCATCCGCATCACCCATGAGCTGATCATATTTACGGGATCGGATAAATTCCTTCAGGTCGGACTGGATGAAATGGATGAGGGTA
>JBLNAU010000627.1:0-2949 GCA_050259515.1 Syntrophothermus sp. | reverse complement strand
CCGGCCTATGACGTGTTATTTCCATTGTAAGACCGAAATAAATTACGGGTAAATTCCTGAAAATGTTCATTTTCGCTTGAAAAATTCCGGTCTAAAATTGAAGAAAAGGGGAAATTCCGCTCTCCGACCGAAAAAAAGTGGGGTTCCGGTCTAAAACTGAAAAAAAGGGGAACTATGCCTCTTCATAGCGTTGGATCATGGTCACACTGTTCGGGTCCGTTAATTGGCACCCTCAATTTGGCGGTAGCGAGTGGGCGTCATGCCGGTGTATTTTTTGAAGCGCATGGAAAAGTGGTATTGATACTTAAAGCCGGTCAATTCTGAGATCTGGAGGATGGAATAATTTGTATTGAGCAACAAATATTTTCCTTCCTCGATCCGGTAGCTGTCGATGAGCTCGACCAGGGAATGGCCCGTTTCATTTTTGATGAGCCTGGAGAGATAAGGGCGGCTCAAACCGGTCAGGTCCGCCAGTCCCTGCAGAGTGATCCTGGTCGTGATGTTGTCCCGGATGAACTGGATGACCTGCCTCACAGGTTTGGTGTAGTGCTGAGTGGAATACTTCCTCACCAGCCAGGCATATGCTTCAATACATTCGTAAATCATGTCAGTCAGCTCGGGGATCGAGCTTGTCTTATGGGCTCGACGCGTATATTGGTCGAGAATGATCAGGAGCTGCTCATAAGGCAGAGGCTGATCGAAGATCATGCCTATCCAGGCCGCAGAGGTGGTAATCAGACGGTATCTGGCGGAGATAACCTCATCCTTTTCGTCCACCCGATTGAGAGGCAGCACCAGGTGCTGCTCCCGCAGTGCCCGGATCCCGGCAATATCCCCATGCACGAGCAGAGACTTGACATGCTGGATTAATTCGAATGGGCTGTACTTTTCCTCTTCCAGAAGGGTGAAGCTGATCCCCGGCTCAGCGCGCGGCGTCACTTCCCTGAGCAGGTCGCTGTCGGCGCTCACATTGACCCCCTCGGTGCAGTAGGACTGGCTCAAAGACAGTAAAACGCGCCCCAGGTGGCTGAGGCGCGCCATGGAAACTTCCGGCAGGCGTGCCACCATTTGTGAGTACGCCGCTCTGTTCCGCAGGGGGATCTGGTTGCTTCGCAAAAGCGTGGTGATCTGCTGTTCCGTGAACGGGTGAAACCGCATCGGTCCGGTCACCAGCAGGTGGTAGTCGTCTTCGTGGGGGACGGGGACAAAGTTATAGAGGAACTGGTGATCGGTGAACAGCGTGTAATACTTCCCCGGCCCGATCCTTTCATTCCGAAAGAAGGGCTGCAATGCCTCCTGATCTGCAAATGAGTATTCCTGCGGCGAAAAGCCAGCCGGGGCCAGCAGGATGCAGCCTTCCCTCTCCATGAGAAACGCAGGGACACCTGTGCTCACGAAAAAGGATTCGATGATCTCAGCAGTGAGAGGCGAGTTGAATGGCATGCCGCACCTCGTAAGTTGGAGTTAACCTATTATAAATTGGAAAAATAAAATAATAACGCGAATGGGCAAAGTCGTTACAATTTTCACAATCAATTTCGTTTTGCGTGCTTGAAAGGAGTTCTTATGGGCACAACACTGGAAGAAAAGATCAAGGATTATGTCCACAGCCTCGGCGTGGAAGTTGTGGGACTGGCCGGGCCGGAACGTCTGGATGGTCCTCCCTCCCTGGACCCCACCTATACCCTGAAGGGTGCGAAATCGATCGTGTCGATGGCTGTCCCGATGGAATCGGAAGCCATCCATGATTATATGGGCAAGAAATCCCCGGTCCCACACCACATGGATCAGTTCCAGCAGAACCAGCGCATGTTCCGGATCAGCGAGATGGTGGCCGGCTACATCCGCTCGCTGGGATACAAAGCGGCAGTTGTGCCCCCGAACGGCTCCTATCGCCGCCATCCGTACGTCTTCTCCACTCATCCCAGTTTTTCCCACCGCTTTGGCGCCATGGCGGCTGGGATCGGCGGGCAGGGCTGGTCCGGGAATGTCATGACCGAGGAATACGGCGCGGCCAACTACCTGGGCACGGTCGTGACCGACGCCGTACTCAAGAGCGACCCGCTGCGCTACAGCCCGCGCCATTTCGTGGATACCTGGTGCCGCAGATGCCGGGTGTGTGACAAGGTCTGCCTGCTGGGCATGTTCGTCGGCGAAGAGGAGGAATACATCCTGATGAACGGCGAGTTGCACCCGCGCGCCAAGCGTCGTGACATCAACCTGTGCTCCGGCAGTTGCTTTGGCTTGCATTCCGTTTCCAATGACAAGAAGTGGACCACCTGGGGCTACCAGTGGACCAAGTGGTGGATGGATAAACCGATGGAGAAACTGTCTGGCTGGAAGCTCATGCCGCAGCTCATGTGGCGAGCCATGGAGGCAGGCGATGCCGGGCCGCGCTATCGAATGATCCGGGCAACAGCCGGCTATCTTCACATAGAAGAGCCGCTGGAGAAATACATGGCCAAGCAGCCTGCCACCCTGTCCCATGAGGAGCATGTAAAAGCCTACCGGGAGTTGGGCGAGGCTTGGGGCGTCAAGGGCCTGCAGGACGATACCCTGCTGACGTGCGGTAATTGCGGCCTGGTCTGTGGCCCGAGCGTGGAGGAAAGCATCAAGCGCTACCGGTTGCTGATGGAAAGTGGCCTGGTGGTGCGGGCGGAAGACGGCCAGATGGTGAAGGTGAACAGCTTTGAAGAGGCGGTCAGGATCAGGCGGCTTCCCAAGCGCTCTACCTGGCAGAAGATCACTGGCGCGCTCTCCATGCTGTGGGTGTTCCACAAATGGTATTTTGGCTTCGAGCCGAAATCCTTTATCCAGGGCATCCAGTATTCACGCCGCTTGAAGCAGGCAGTCAGGGACCAGATCAAGGGCCACAAGCTGTACCAGGAACCTGCTGCAGCCATGCAGGCAGCAGACGACTAGTACGCGGAGGGCCAGCAGCAGTCCTGC
>JBLNAU010000626.1:0-4070 GCA_050259515.1 Syntrophothermus sp. | reverse complement strand
CTGAAGAGGACCCGGCTGCCTGCGAAGGCGAAGCGGGCCGGCTCACTTCCTTTTTGCTTGACCTGTTCGAGGAAGCCCAGGTTCAGATATTTCCCGTCGACGTAGCCGCCTTCGTATGTGCAGAGGTCCAGGTTGAAAAAGTGGACCCGGTTCTCCTCCAGCCGCCTCTGATAGTCTTCATCAGAGACCAGGATCAGGATGTCGACATCGGAGCTGGGAGTCTCAAATCCGTGTGCAATGGAGCCGGCCAGCAGCAGGGCCAGCACTTCTGGATCACGCTGGAAATAGTCGGTGACGTTCTGTATGGACTGGGCGTGGTGGGGAAGCATGAGGAAAGGGCCTTTCAATGGTATGGAAGGGGTTGAAAATAATTGAGATCGGTTGTAAAGGAATTACTGCGCCGGTGTGGCTGTGACTGGGTCACCGATCAGCATGCCGCTGAAGGGATCGAGCGTCCTGTACGATCTTGAATTTGTGTCCCAATCCTTTTTCTCCAGGGAGACCAGATTATCCGGGCCCCAGTCGGAGAGAAGGATATCGGCGGGCCGGGGTTCGACGGCATACTTGTGAAAGCCGGTTTCGACGTCATAGTAGCCAACGGCTGATCCTACCTGCGGGTCGTAGATGACAAATACAAATCTGGGCTTGAACGGCGACCAGATGATGTTGCCCGCATAGACACCCTCCATGTTGAACTCCTGCCGATCGCGGATATCCTCCATATTCACAATACCGACAGTGATCGTTTTCTCATCGGACTCGCTTCCCTGGGATTGGGTATAGGCAAGATAATCATCCTTGGGAGAGAAGGCAAAATCATAATAGCGGTCGGAGTCCGGGAGCAGGATCTCCCATTTGCCGGTGCGCATGCTGATCATTGCCAGTGCGCTGACCAGGGAGATGCCGTCCGGCGCACCGCCGCTGGTTGGCGCGGGGGCAAAGTAGAGGGTCTGCCCGTTGCTGGACCACTTGACCGGGTAGACCGTGCTGCAATCCTTGAAGAGGGCACAGGGAAGGGTCCAATAGCGCAAAGGATCGTCGTTGTTGACCACGCGCAGCTTGTCGGCTTCGCGGTAGGCGGTCCATCGTCCGTTCGGAGAGAAGAGCGAATCCTGGAAGCGCTCAGCCAATGCAGCGACGGAATCGCGCGTGGGAGTGGACATGGGCGTAAAGGCAGGGACCGGTGTAAAGGTTGGGATTTCAGTGGCTGTCGGGAGAGCGGTTGCCAGGGTGACCGGCGTCCAGGGGTGAGGCATGCCGATCGGCGTGGGAGTCGCTGCCGGCAAAGCAGAAGGCCCGCAGGCGGAGAGCAGGAAAAGGATTGCTCCTGTGAGACAAATTTTCTGAAGAATATTCATCTTAAAACCTGTAGCTTCTCTCGTATGTGGAGGCGATCCAGACGTTCACTTCCTGTCCGGATGCTTCTCTCCCGGGCTGTTGCGATTGTTGGGTCCTCTTGTGACGGAGCTCCGCCATCTGCCGGCTCACATCCCTGATCTCGAGCACTTCCCCTTTGGAAAAGGAAAGCTCAAGGACAGTTTCATACTTCCTGGCGGGATGAAACCCCATATGAACATAGAGCTGCTGAATAAATCCCTCTGCCACCAGAAGACCCCCCGTGAAATCCATGAGCAGGCCAAGGGCCTGGTAATCGTTATTGAATGTGCTGCCTGTTGAGAACACAGGTCGAACGTTGTTGATTGCCGGGCCCTGCTGGTCGAGATTGACCTGCAGGGTATGCAATACCAGATGGTTGTCCTGGATGTTATACGTGCATACATGGCCGCGCCAGCAGCTTGTGATGCGCGGCATGGGCTGCATCCCATGCTCTGCCGGGTGGAACAGCTCTCCGCCGTTGACACCCGCGATGGAGAGTTTTCGATCCTCGAATAGAAATGAGTCATGAATCTGGGCGGTCATTGGATGCAGGCGCTGTCGACACAGTATAGCACTCGGAAAGGCCAGGGAGCACTGCCTTTGCTCCTATTTCTTTTTGCTTTTTGCACCCGCCTTTGCCTGATTCTCCTGTACTCTGAATTTCACAATTTTGCCGATCAACTCATATGGCATGGGCTGATCGAGCGGAAACTGCACCGAGCCTTTTCCCTGCTTATAGACCGAGAGCGCTTTTTTAAATTTTTCGATCCCGGTTGGCACAGGATAGAACCCGATATGTTCCTTGAAGCCCGCGAAATGGACCAGGTTGCCATTCAGATAAAAAGTAGGCATCTGGTAACTGATCTTCTCCGTTGCCTCCGGCGCGGCCTCATGAATCGTTTTCCGAATCTTTTGAAGAATTTCCCGAACCTCCTGCGGGAATTCTGCAATATATTCGTCGATGGTCGTGGGAGCGGATTTCGCTGTTTTCATATTGTCGCCTTTCTTTATTAGGTGCAGGCTCTATACATTCCAGGCTTCATCCCAGGGATAAGGAAGAAGTTCCTTCAATTTTACCGTGCGCTGTTCTCCCAAAACGACCTCTGTCAGGAAGAGATTGGTGTGATCGATCTGGTAGATGAGCTCCCTGCACCGACCGCAGGGAGGCAGGACAACATCGCCGCAGACCGCGACGATCCTGGAAATACTGCTTTCCCCGGCTGTGACCATGGCTGCGATGGCACTGTGTTCTGCACAAAAGCCGATTCCGCTGTTGATGTCAATGCACACGCCGAAGTAGAGAGTCCCCGAAGCGCTGAGCAGGGCACAGGCCACACCCCCCGCTGAATTATCCCCGGCCAGTTTTCTGGGTCGAAGCACTGTCTTCGCCTGTTCGATCATTTCAAGGTTGGTCAGTTTATTCATCGTTCTCCTATTTTGTGGGCTGCCTATTGAGCCGTGTTGCCTCCATCCACCAGTAACAGGTGTCCTGTCATGAAGGAGGAATCGTCTGAGGCCAGGAACAGCACGGCCTTCGCAATTTCCTCCGGTCTGCCAAAGCGGCCCATGGGAATATAGGCGCTGGCTTCCTTCATCGCCTCCTCCATGCTGACCGGGTCGTAGCTTTCGAAATAGCCCTTCTCGAGCCAGCGGTCCACCAGGGTGTCGCCGGGGCAGACCGCGTTGACGCGAATGTTCTCGCGTGCGTAATCCAGAGCCATGGCCTTGGTCATCAAGCCGACTGCACCCTTGCTGGCAATGTAGGGAAACGCATCCCTGCCGGCCACCACAGACCAGTCGGAGCCGTTGTTCACGATCACGCCCTTTCCCTGTTGCCTCATGATCGGAATGACCAGCCTGCACATCTGCCAGACTGCGGTCACGTTGATTGCAAGAGTGTCGTTCCACACCTCGTCGATGGTTGTTTCAGCGGTTCCGCTGGTGACGATCCCGGCATTGTTGAACAGAATATCCACTCGGCCGAACTCGGCCAGGGTCCGCTCGATGACGCGGGAACAGTCCCCGGCCTGGCGGTGATCCGCTTGAACGAAGAGGGCGCGCGCCCCTTTTTGCCTGAGCTCCTCCACCACGCGTTCGCCCAGCTCAACGCGGCGTCCCGTGATCACGACGTGGGCTCCCTCCTCCGCAAACAGCAGGGCGGTCGCCTTTCCAATTCCCGATGTGGCTCCTGTGATAATCGCAACCTGTTCGTCCAGTTTTTTTGCCATCCACGACTCCCTTTATTTCTTCAACTTTCCATGCAATTGTCCGCACCATGTAGCAGCAGACCTGATTGGAATTCTAGCATTGATTCCACAGCGCATCTTTTCCGGTCTGATTAGTCAGCGGGATTACAGGAACACCAGGTCTTATCTCTGGTTATGTTATTATATTTGCAATAAAATGATGGACATGGGCACAGACAGCATGATCAAAGCCATTTTTTTTGACCTGGATGGGACACTGCGTCACAGTGTTCCATCCGGAGGGGATGTCTTCACCGATTATGCTCGTACGCTTGGGTTTCGCATCACGCATGAGGACCGCCTGCGCGCCATGCGCTGGGAGCATCTGTACTGGGCAAACTCCATGGATCTGCGCGACGACCTGCTGGCGCACTCCGGGGAGACGGAAAATTTCTGGCTGGAGTACAGCCGCCGCCGTCTGGTGGCGCTCGGGATCTCTCCTGCCCT
>JBLNAU010000625.1:0-6010 GCA_050259515.1 Syntrophothermus sp. | reverse complement strand
GGGAAAAGCAAACAGCCTGGCAGGATCCTCATAAAAGACCCTGCCAGGCTGAATATTTAAGGCAATTCTCACCAAGCGGTTTTACACTTTACGATTGAAAGGAATGAAACATGTTTGATATAGGTATGCCCGAGCTTTTGATCGTTCTTGTGATCATCGTTCTGATCTTCGGACCCGGCCGCCTGGCCAAAACCATGGGCGAGCTTGGAAAAGGGATCAAGTCGTTTCGCGAGTCATTTTCTTCGGAGGAAAAGTCCTCCTCCGCATCGGATACAAACGTAGAACCCAAATAGTGGGGTCTACGTTTGTATTTCTCAACAGATCGCCTGGCCCATCTGTTTGCGTCTATATACTTCCACAGGCTGGAAGCTTTCAGCTCAAGTAATCCGTACACAGTGTCCGTATGATTTTTACCAGCTCCATGATGGAGCTGGGTTTTTGATAATATTCAGCCGCCCCATGCTGTTTGCAGTATTCCATGTCCTCTTCATTGTCTGAAGTGGTTAGCACGACGACCGGGATATTCGTAAAGGCGGGATCCGTTTTGATATCCAACAGCGACTTGCGGCCATCCTTAACTTTCATGTTCAAGTCGAGTACAACCAGGTTTGGTTGCTTTTTATCCACGCCCTTCTCTCGCAGAAAATTCATGAGCTGGGCTCCGTCGAATACAAAGTGGGTCTTTACCCTCTCGGCACAGACCACTTCGATTGCTTCCTGCAAGAAATATTGATCGTCCGGGTCATCCTCAGCGACCAGGAGTAGAGCCTTATTCTGCGTTGTCATCATCCTTGTAGTTATCCTTTCTTGGCTCGCTTTTTGCACCCTGTGGAGGGTGAATGGGCAAAGTGATAATAAAACTTGTTCCAATTCCTCGCTCGCTGATGGCTGCAATCTCACCACCATGCCGCTCGACAATCCGCCGGCAAATCGCTAAACCGATCCCACTTCCTTCATATTGGCTCCGGCCAACCAGGCGCTGGAATGGTTCAAAAATGCGATCGGCATCCTCCTGATCAAAACCAATCCCCTTGTCCACTACATGGATCTGCACCTTTTCCCCCACTTGGTGTGCAAAGATTTTCACCTCTGGTGGTTTACCTGGCTGATGATACTTTAAAGCATTGCCGATCAGGTTTTGCATCAGCTGGCGTAACTGCAACGGATCGCCGGTAATCACAGGCAATATATAGAGGTCCACATTTGCTCCGGACCGCTGAATCTGGCTTTCGAAATCCGAAAGGACTTCACCAATTACCTTCGATAAATTAACCCGGACAAAAGGCTTTCCCTGCGTGGCAACTCGGGAGATCTGCAACAAGCCTTCAATCATAGCCCGCATTCGGCCGGCTGCGCTCCGCATCCTTTCAACATAATTTCGTTCGCTCTCATTCAGGCTTCGCGCCCGTTCCAGAAGCAGGTCGCCAAACATCTCAATTTTTCGGAGTGGCTCCTGAAGATCATGCGAGGCCATAAAGGCAAACTGCTCCAGCTCCCGGTTACTCCGTTCCAATCGGTTTGCGTAGACCTTTAGCTGCTGCTCGGCCAGCTTCAGATCATGAATATCGGTGGCTGTTCCGAACCAGCGGAGAACCCGTCCCTTTTCATCACGCATCGGGACACCCCGGCTGAGATGCCATCGATAGGAGCCATCCTTCATGCGGACGCGGTGCTCGATCTGATAGATCTCGCCTGTTTCAACGGAATGCAGCCAGGCATCCACGGTCGCCTGCGAGTCGTCGGGGTGCAGGACCGGTGCCCAATCCCAGTCCTCACCTCCCTTTTGTCTTATGCTCTGATATTCCTCGTGACGCTGGTTGTAATAATCCACGCTGCCATCCGGTAGGGCTGTCCAAACCAGCTGCGGCATTGAGTCTGCCAGAGACCGGAAACGTTTCTCGCTTTCGCGGAGGGCCTGTTCGGCGATCCTTCGCTCGGTGATATCCCGATTCACGCTGACATATCCTGTGACCTGACCCTGGTCATCCCGAAGGACCATGGAGGAAACCTCCACCGGGATCCGGGTTCCATCCTTGCGGAGCTGGGTTGCCTCGCCTCTCCAGCTTCCGGTCTCTGCAATCTTCCGCCGCATTTCCTCTGCCTTTTCCTGCTGCCACTCTGTTTGCAGGATTTCCAGGCCGGGCTTTCCCAGGACTTCCTCTGCCTTCCAGCCATAGATGGACTCGGCAGCAGCATTCCAGGCGGTTAAACGATACTCAGCGTCCGAGCCAACGATGGCGTCATTTACCCTGGCCAGCAGGCTTGCCTGATAGGCAATATGTTCCTCCGCCTGCTTGCGCTCTGTGATATCCCGCATGGTAATGAGCATATACTCGACGCTGTTCATTTCTATCTTCTCGACGGACATGCTCGCCTGCCGGATCTCACCCGATTTCCGGCGGATCTTCAACTCATAGTCGCGCAGCGATCCCTTTTCCTGTAACAAGGCGAGCGCCCTTTCCCGATCCTTTGGATCCACATAGACCCCGAGATCCAGTGATCTGCGTCCAACCACTTCGCTTTGCCTGTATTCAAAAATTGTGTGCCAGCCCTCATTGACCTCGATAATTAATCCGTCTGACAGGCGGCTGATGATGATGGCATCGGGGCTGGAATGGAACGCCTTGGCAAACCGTTCTTCGGATTGTCTTAAGGCATTTTCTGCCCGCTTGCGCTCTGTGATATCGTCCAGCACTCCCAGGATGCATTGCTCGCCTTCCAGGTCAATGATTGTGGTGGCAACTTCTGCGATCAGCTCAGACCCATCCCTGCGCACCAAATGGATCTCCAGGTCGCCGGAGACCTCCTCTTTCGTAATTCGCTTTCTGACCATTAACCGGTCTGCTGCGTTTGCGTAAAAGGGAAAGTCGGCGGTAGTTTTGCCGAGGACATCCTCCCGGGCCCAGCCCAGGAGATTGAGCCAGGCATCGTTGACATCCAGGATGGCGCCATCCTGCAAGCGTGTGATATTCATGGCGAACGGGGATTTATGAAAGGCTTTTGAGAAGCGCTCTTCACTGGCTCGTAAAGCCTCTTCCGCGTGTTTACGCTCGGTTACGTCGTAAAAACTGGCAATGAACTCGCCACGCGAGATATTGAAGATGGTAACATCGTAAATTCTTCCAGTGATATGGTTATGATCATCAAATCGCAGTATTTCTCCGGTCGCATCCGCAAGCTGGTACTGTAAGAAAAGCTGCTCAGACACGTCGGGCCATAATTGGCGCCAGGTTCTGCCGATCTGATCTTCCCGGGCAATGCCAGAGATCTTTGCTCCGGCAGGGTTTATTTCCATGACCTGCAGATCCACGATTTTCCCCTGGTCGTCATAGACAGCCGTATAGTGAGCAAAGCCCTCCTGTACCGAGTTGAATAAAGCCGTATAGCGTTGCTCAGCCAGGCGACGTTCTTCTTCAGCGCGCTTGCGATCCGTGATATCCACGTTTACCGCGACCACCCCGGTTAAAGTGCCATGATCGTCCAGGATGGGTGCGGCCGAAACCAGAACAGTTCCCTGCGAGCCATCGAAACGTAGGATTTTTAATTCGACCGGTTCGGCTGGCTGCCCTGTTCGCAGCGCCACTGCCAGAGGGTATTCCTCCGGTTCCAGTGCCAGGCCTGTCTTTGGATCCCAGGACTGGTATTGTGGATACTGTTCCACGGTTTCCAAAAGAGGGGCATTGCCTGCCCAGATCCGGTCAGCCTGTTCATTTTTGCCGATCAACCGGCCCTCGGAATCGCTGATCCATACGCCAACCGGCAGGTGCTTCAGGATCGTATCGAGTCTTGCCCGGTCCAGCTCCAGCGATCGGGCGAGCTCACGATATTTACGCTCACCTTCCGCGAGGGACTCCTCCATCTGCTTACGTTGGGTGATATCCTCCGCGGTTTGTAAAAGATAGGTATCCCCACCAATTGTCACCAGGTCTACATTTAACAGAAGAACACGGGTCCGGCCGGACTTTGTTTGCAAGATGCTTTCAATACCCCGAACGCTGCCATGGGCTCGCAACCCTTCCATGATTTTAGACCGGGTTCGAGAATTGGGTCGAATCTTTAAGTCAAGGGCTGTCCTGCCTATGATTTCCTGCCTTGAAAGGTCGAAAAGCCGTTCGAATTCCTCGTTGATATCGATGAATACAGCCCTTGGAAACTTGGAAAGTGCAGCTGCAAAAGGCGCCTTTTTGAAGATGGCGGCAAATTTTTCCTCATTTTCCTCAAGCTGTTCCTCAATCTGTTTACGCTCTGTGATATCGACTGCCATGGAGATCATCAGCCAGCGGTCGTCCGGGTCGGTACCCAGAACCGCATCGCTAAAATCCCAGGTCCGCTTTTCGCCGGAGCGGGTGGTAATCTCAAATTCCCTCCATTTTTTGGTGTCCTGGCCAGCCAGCTCCTCGTAAAAGACCATCGGTGGCTGCTGTAAAGGACGTTCGCCAAAGGCTTTGCGCGTCCACTCCCCATAGGTAGGAATGTCTTCGAGAGCATAACCGGTGATCTCGGTAAAGATGGCATTTACCATCATGATCCGGCCATCCTCCCGCCAGATCATGAGCGGGTAGGGCGCGGTCAAAAGCGCCTGTTTATAGCCATCTTCACCGAAGGGAAGGCGATCTGTGGCGGACAGAGGTCCGCCGAAGTAGTCATTTTGACTCTTTTGTGCCTGGAGCGCGCCGATCGTTACCTGTGCATCGGCAAGCTGCCGTTCCAGCTCAGCGATCCTTTTTTGCAGATTTTCAGCTTTGCTTTCTCTTCGTACCAAGTCAAACTCCATTTTGGGTTATAAAAAACACTGAGCGATGACCTGTTGTAAAGTGAGCAATTGACCTGGAGTGCGGAGATGAAGAGCTGCTGTTTTTCCCCGGTCGCTACTTTCGGCAGCGGTGGTTAGGTATTCTCATTTTAGTATTTTAGCGAAAAGTGCAATTTCGCCCTTTTTTTATGAAACAATGTATCTTGATTATCTCATGTAGTGAATTGAACAACAAGATTTGTAAGTACAACAAACAAAAAAAGAGGAAGATTATCCTATATATCGTATTACTTTGTTCATTCCCCCCAGAAATCCTTCCTGTATAATCCCGAATCATACGCCGATTTCCTTCGTATTAACGGAGTATGAGAGATCACCAATAATTGAAATGAAAGATCAATTGCGTATTTTACTGATTGATGATGATGAAGAGGAATACATTCTGTTGAAAGAACTGGTTGCGGGGTCAGCCCGGGGGAGAGCACTGGCAAATATCCGGCTGGAGTGGATTTCAACTTATGAAGAGGCACGGCATGCTTTCGCAGGCTGCCAGTATGATCTATACCTGGTGGATTATCACCTGGGAAGCCGGACCGGTTTGGATTTGTTACGGGAGGCCGAGGCGCGTGATTGCTTTGCGCCGGTGATCATGCTGACCGGTCAGGGCAGCTATGCGATCGACGTTTCCGCGATGCAGCTGGGTGTGGCCGATTATCTTGAGAAGGGACAGTTGACCCTCCCGCTCCTGGAACGCTCGATCCGCTATGCAATCGAGCGCAAGGAGGCCGAGAAACAACTGGAGGCTCTTGTCCAGGAACGGACCAGGGACCTGGCTTTAATGGAAAAGCAGGCACTCGAGCTCGCCTCGCTTCAAAAAGCGACTTCCTCCCTGCTCCATACCCTGAATATTTCCCGGCTGATGGGACAGATTCTGGATGCCGCGCAGGAAGCGATTCCTTCGGCCGAACACGTCCGGCTCAATATTATCGAACACCAGAATGGCCGGGGGAAAATCCTGGCTGAGCTTCCGCTCGAAGATCCGCGTATCCAAAGAATAGATTTGTCCGGCTCGCAGGAGGCACCCCTGCAGGATATTAACGAAGGATATTCCCTGCTGATACCGGACCTCCAGGAAGTGCCAGCCTTGCTGGCGCTCCTCCATCGGGATCCGGAGCTGGCTTCGGCCCGTTCGGCCATGATCGCTCCCATGATCCTGGACCGCGAGGTGCTTGGCGCACTCAGTCTGACCGCCCTCCT
>JBLNAU010000624.1:0-9015 GCA_050259515.1 Syntrophothermus sp. | reverse complement strand
GCTGGCAAAGACCGGTAACGGTCAAGTGGATCAACGGCCTTATGGATGCAGATGGCAATTTCCTGCCGCACCTGCTGCCGGTGGACCAGACGCTGCACTGGGCGAACCCGCCCGGTCCGCGCGATATGCATGGCATGAGCCACGAGCCTTACCGCGGCCCGGTCCCAATCGTGACCCACGTCCACGGGGCACACACCACGGAGGACAGCGACGGTTTTCCGGAGGCCTGGTTCCTGCCCGCGGCAAAGGATATCCCGGGGGATATTCAATACACCACCGGGACCTTCTACGATTACTTTGCCTCCAGGTATGGTTTTGATTGGGAACCCGGTTCGGCGACCTTTACCTATCCCAACGAACAGCGGGCGACCACGCTCTGGTACCACGACCATGTCCTTGGGATGACGCGCCTGAACGTCTATGCCGGCCCGGCCGGTTTTTACCTGCTGCGCGGCGGCCCAAGCGACCAGGTCATTGACACCCGGGATGGCTCGCAGGCAGTCCTGCCAGGACCCGCACCCAGCACGGAGATCCGGCCGTTCGATACCTTCTACGAGATCCCCATCGGCATCCAGGACCGTTCCTTCAACGATGACGGCTCTCTGTTCTATCCGGATAACCGTGCCTTCTTTGAAGGCCTGGACCCGGCGCAGCTCCAAATTCCGTTCGAGCCCGATCCGGCCTGCGGCGGGATGAGTGACGTACACCCGATCTGGAACCCGGAATTCTTCGGGAATTCCATCGTGGTCAACGGCCAGACCTGGCCCTTCCTGGAGGTGGAGCAGCGCCGTTACCGCTTCCGCCTATTGAACGGATGTCAAGCCCGCTTCCTGATCCTCAAGTTCGATCACCCGGCCGTGCAGGTCTGGATGATCGGCAGCGAGGGGGGATTCCTGCCGGAGCCGGTGAATATGAACGAAGCGACGGGTGGACAACTGCTGCTCGCACCGGCCGAGCGCGCGGATGTGATTGTCGATTTCACGAATGTACCTGTGGGCACAGCGGTAACCCTGCTAAACCTTGCCCCCGACGAGCCCTTTGGCGGCGGCGTTCCGGGAGAAGATTTCGAGCCGGCTGACCCGCAGACGACCGGACAGGTGATGGAATTGCGGGTCGGGCCGGCCCAGAGCCCGGATCCCTCCACCCCTCCGCAATACCTGCGTTTCCCACGCATCCGGCAGGTCCATCCCCACGTCACCCGGTCACTGTCACTCAACGAAGAGGTGTCGCGGACAGTGTTCGTGAGGCAGGAGAATGGGAGCGTGATCCTGGATTGCGCCAGTCGTGAGCCCTTCGGTCCCATTGAAGCCGACCTGGGTATTCTTTCTCCGGAAGGCATGCCGGCCCTCCTGGGTTGGGATGAGCATATCACCGAAAACCCGCGGCGAAATGCCAGGGAAGTATGGGAGTTCTTCAATTTCACCGCCGACGCGCACCCAATCCATGTCCACCTGGTGCAGTTCCAGGTCGTCAACCGGCAGTCGCTTGTGACCGATGAAGAAGGCATGGCTGTCAAACCCCCCCAGCTGGTGGGCCATCCCCGGCCGCCGGAGCCCTGGGAAAGGGGGAAGAAGGATACCGTCATCGCCTATCCGGGCGAAGTCACCCGCATCAAGGCGAAATTCGATCGACGCGGATTCTATGTCTGGCACTGCCATATCCTGGAACATGAGGACAATGAGATGATGCGGCCGTATCACGTAGGCCGCATCCCGCAGGATACGCCGAAGTTCGGTCCGGCACCCCTCTATCACGACAATTACGAGGATCCCGAAGACCCTGCAGACTCGGAAGAGTGATCGCTCTTTGACTGTTTGGCTGAGCCGTCCTTCACAGGACGGCTCTTTTTTTGGGCCGGTACACCAGCTGCTCTCCGAAATCGCCCTGGAGTGTGCGTAACGGACGAACGAGAGAAACCGATTACCATGTGCTCGGCCTGAAAACAGCCTGGAGCTGGTCTTCTTCCTTCTTAAGTAAGGAGGGGTTGAAGGAATGTTTGAAAGATTTCACCCCAATAGATCCGGTCCTATTGGATTACAATCCCAACAGCTCCCCGCTTGCGCCGTATCTGTGCATTCGTAGTCCATTTGTGGAGGGTTGTTTGGCCCGGGGAAGGTCAACGCGCTGAGAGATAAAGTCTGTGAGGGCAGAGGAGCTGCGCCCGTTTGTGAGGCAGAAGCTGAGGCCTTTCATTCTGGATCAGGCATTTCAGGGAGAGTTGTGAAGGGAAGAAACCATCCACGAATTTTCTCCATGAATGCACGAATGGAGGGTGTCCTATTTGTGCATTCGTGGATGATCGTTGTGGAAGCCGTCCATTTTGGAAAAGGCATTCAAAGGTAAGCTGCAAAGAAAGGAAAGCCATGCCTGGCAAATATACTCCGCTTGAAAAGTACCTGCGTGAGCTTCCGGCTGATCAAAAGGAAGTTGTCCTTTCCTTTGAACAGATCGAAGACATCATCCATGGGAAATTGCCATCCTCTGCTTACGGCTATCTGGAATGGTGGGAGAACGAAAAAGAAGGCAATCACGTCAATTCCCGCGCCTGGGCAAATGCTGGCTGGAAGGTTGAGACGGTCAATTTCCTGGAAAAATGGGTCCGGCTGGTACGGGTCTAGCGAATGAATCCTGAAAATCAGCTCACATAAGTACGGGGTGTCCATGATTACAATAGCGATGCAACGGGGCCGCCGATCGATGTATTCTTATGAATGTTATAGACTGGTCCGTGAACAGCCGGCAATGGATCTCAAGCAGCGCACGGACCACCTTACAGGATTGTTAGGCTGCGGAAGAGAACCCGCATGCCGCACGCAGCGTCTAAAGATATATAACTTATTGGTGATTTACTCGAATACGCGAGGGGTGCTCGCTGCACCCCGGAGGCAACTCCATGGACCATAAATTGACAGTCCCCTTTGGGGAGGAGCTTACCAATGAGAGCGGGTGGACCCAGCTGGGGCGTTATCTTTACTTTACCGCACGCTTTCATCTGCACATCGAGCAGTCCCAGACACGGGATTTTGCCGTTGGGGATATCCTGCGGACCTACCGGACCACCCCGCATTCAGAGACCGAGGTGGAGCAGGTCTTTGAGGAGGAAGTGACCACCGTCGATCTGCGCGAGACCACCCGTTCAGCGGTCCTATCGAAGGACCTGACCCAAAAGATCAGCGCGGCGTTTAGCGGGACAGCCCGCTCCCCTCTCTACGAAGTGTCTTCCAACCTGGGGGCCGCGCTGGAGCAGACGGTCCGCTCCAGCCTGGCCGACTCCCTGCGCTCGAGCGAGACGGTCTCCAGGCGGGAGAGAAGAAGCTTCACGGTACGGCAAACGATCCGGTCGGGCTCGCCGGAAATGCAGTACGCCGTGGCCGGTTACCGCAAGTACAACCAGGACGTATTCCTGCACTACATCGATTATCTGTTTGTGGAATATAGAAAGACCACATTCGGCCTGCGCAGAAGGAAACAGAACCTGCCCAGGCCGGTCGGGACGGCGCATATCAACGTGATCCCGATCCATATCCCGCTCTTTCGGATGCGCTACTGGAAGCTGGAGCCGGAAAGCTCGCTCATCTTTACCCAGACCGAATATGATAACCTAACGAAGGCCGCCCACCCCGACCGCGTCAGCTTTGAGGAGTTGCGCGAGCCGATCAGCCTGCCCATGCCCACCCGGGAGGAGACGCCAACCCTATACACCCTCTCGAACATCGCGTTTCCCCTACGCTGGATCGACCGCAAAGGTCCCTGGACACGGGAGGAGCTGGAGAAGATCGAAATGGAGGAGGCCCAGGGCTCTGCCTGGTGGTACCAGTACGGTCCGGGGAGAAAAAGATGATGTTCCCAGCTCGAGTGTTTCGCCGCCGAGCTGCGCCCCAGCCCTGCTAGATAAGGGTATATGAACAATTCGGACCGCGTTTAATGACGATTAGAAGACGTGCTGATATCGGCTTCCCTGGTCCATTCACCGATCAGGTGCTCGTCTTTTTGGAAAATACAACCGCTTATTTTCAGCAGCGGTCCGAGAGACGCCGGTTATCCTATGCGCAGCTTGAAACAAACTCGAAAGGATGCAACCATCATGGACGACGGCAAACGAGCAGATCTGCTGAAGGATGAATACATCATGCTGCAGCATTTTTATGAGGAGATCGATAACAAGGGGCTGACCATCAAGGGCTGGGCGATCACGGTTGCGCTGGCGACCATTGGGACCGGGATTTTGTACCGCAGGGAAATACTGCTGGTCGGTTTTCTATCCTCGTTGGTGTTCTGGTACCTTGAGGCGCATTGGAGAGGCCTGTCCCATTTTTTCTCAAGGCGCATCAAAGACATCGAAAAAGCATTTCAAAGTGAGCAATGGAAACAGGAGGCTCCCTTACAGGTATACGCCACCTGGGATGAGGAATACAAAAATAGAAGAGACCAGACCCTTCGATACATGCTCAAACAATCCTCACTTCTTCCCCATACCGTGATTGCCGTCGTTTGTTTGCTGATCTACTTCTTTCTGAAATAAGGAGAGTTTGTTCTTCGAGACATTTTACGATTGTCAGGAGAAAGAATGCTGGCAAAGGAAGGCTCTGGCCGGTGGAGATGCTTCGTAGGGCAACGTACGCCCCCTTCGGTCAGCATGACATGTCAGGACCCGTCACGCCTCGCCTGAGACATGGAAACACGGTACCGGTTACAATGGATGTACGTTCCAATCCAGGCACGTCAGATCACCCGGGAGAGATGAGGGAAATCTTATGGATGCCTATTCCAAGACCTACCAGATCCGCTTTTCAGATATCGACGCCAACCGGCATGTCAACCATGCGGCCTACATCGATGCCTGTGGAGATATGCGTTACCAGTTCTTTGGCGAGCACGGCTTTCCGCCGGAGAGGTTCGAGCAGCTGGGGATCGGTCCCGTGTATACGAAGATCACCACCCGGTTCCTGCGGGAGGTACTTCTGGGGGAGACCATCACGGTGACATTCCTGCTCACCGGCCTCTCCCCCACTGGCGCGCTCTGGAACGTGCACCACGACATCCTGAAGTCCAATGGGAAAAAGGCGGTCAGCGTCGATATGGAGGGAGCGATCCTGGACCTGACGGCCAGGAGGCCGGTCCCTCCGACGGCCGAGCTCCTGCAGGTCTTCCAGCTCATCCCGCGCCCGGACGAGTTCACGGTCCTGCCCGAGTTGCGCCGGATGAAATGACAGGGGCCGGCTGCCGTCCGCGGCGGGTCAGGAAGGGAGAATCATAAGATGGCAAATCCTTATCTCGCAGTCATTGGGAACATCTGTGCCGGGAAGACCACCTGCGTCCAGCAGTTTTCCGCATGTCACAAGGATTGGTACGGCCTGCCGGAGATCCTGGATGAAAGTCAACGGAATGCCCTGCGCGGAGCGGATCACTATTATCTGTATGCATCCTTCTTTACGAACTACTATATCAGCTGCCATGTACGCTCGCGCAGCATCCACGGTCCCATGATCCAGGAAAGCTGTCTGGAGACCAGCAGTCTCTTTCCCCGGGTGTACTATGAAAACAATTGTTTTTCGAAGGACAAATATCAAACCCTGGAATGGAAGTATGCAAAATATCTAAGGGACCTCCCGCGCCCCGATTTTTATATCTATCTGTATGCTCCCCTGGACGTGCTCCTGGCCCGGGCGGAGAACCGGAAGGAGCCGGCCCGCAGCGTGTCCAAAATGTTGATCCCAGGGATGCAATCCCGATTGGAGGAGTGGGTGGAAAAACATGTCAACCCGGAGCGGTTGCTCAGGATCCATACCCAGGATGTGAATATCGGCCAGATCAACCAGCGATTGGACGATCTGCGGGCCCAGCTCAAATCTCTCCGAATGGCTTTGCCATAGGGGACGTTTCGCTCCTCGCATTTGGCATCGCAATAAAGGGACGAAAGGAACGCCTGATTCATGCTATCATGCAGGCGGGGCAGACTTTGTCCTGGTCTGATTTGCTCAAGCCGCCGTCCCCGGCGGCGAGGACGCCGCCTGGAGCGCATTTTCCAGAGGATTTACTGTTACCAACTTATTCATGAGACAATCCGTAGAAGGAGGCTTACTCCATGGATGATATCGAGTATGAGATCGTCATGCAGCTCGGGGTGCTGTCACAGTCAAACAAAGGCTGGACCAAGGAGCTCAACCTGGTCAGCTGGAACGGCCGCGAGCCGAAGTACGACATCCGGGACTGGTCCTGGGACCACAGCAAGATGGGCAGAGGCGTGACGCTATCGAGGGAGGAACTGATCGCGCTGAGGGATTTGTTGAATCAGTGGGAGCTGTAGGACCCCCTTCCCGGCCTTCCCCCATTCGGCGATCACGTATGGGGGAAGGGGAATATGGCAGCATTATGAAAATTACCGATATTACCCCACATACAATTACCCCTCCCCCAATTATGATCTTTAATTGGGGGAGGCTCGGGAGGGGGTCAGATGCATAAGCGCACCACGCCGAGAGTGTTTGGACATGCGAAACAGTTACACCGCAACATGACTCCTGCAGAGACCAAACTGTGGGCTAGATTACGCGCCCATCGACTCGAAGGGGTCCACTTCCGAAACCAACACGCGATAGGCAAATATATAGTGGACTTTTGCGCCCCGCGTAAGAAGCTGATCATCGAACTTGACGGTAGCCAGCATTTGGAACAGCGTGAATACGACGATGAAAGGACCAAATACTTTGAGTCGATGGGCTACCGAGTCCTCCGTTTTTGGAACAATGAGGTGATGAACGATATCGAAGGCGTAATCCGTGCTATCATGCAGTCGATGGAATCATGAAACAGTTCCCAGCCCATTCACCCGGGGCCAACCTTCAAGCGCCGCGCTTTGACTTTTTCTTCGAGCGGCTGGATACCTGCCTGCGCAAGGGCAGGGGCTTCTCGCTGTTCCATGCCGATGAGCAGTGTCTGACAGAATTCACTAAAGGATGCGAGCGGCGCGGCCTGGCACCCCTCACCATCCGCCTGTCCTCCGACCTAAACGGATCGGTGGACCTCGCGACGGCATCGGCAGCCGCGGCACCCCAGAGATTTGTGATCCTGGTCCAGGACCTATCCTACGCCGGGTTCATCGACCGGGCCGCTGTGATCGCCGACCGGCTGGTCTTCCCGCTCTGGTTCCGGCGCATCCCGGTCTGCTTTTTCTCGGGGCTGGACCGGGCCGCCTACGAGATGCCGTCCATCCCGGCCGATGACCTGCACCAGGACTTTTCCCGGGTGGTCCGGGCGCTGCTGGCCGAGCAGGTGCTGACGCTGCTGGAGCGCTCCAACTACCAGTTCGCCTCGCCAGACGCCCTCGACATCCCCGCCGGGCAGCCAGTCTTCACCCCTCTCGAAGAGAAACTGCTCGGGGCGCTCGAGATGCGGGATCTGTCCTATGAGCCGCAGGCGCGGGTCGGCCGGCGGACGGTCGATTTCCTGGTGGACGTGCAGGACAAAAAGGTCATCGTCGAGTGCGAGGCCGCGCCGGCGAAAGAGAGCGCTCCTGCCCCGGATGGAATCCCGGTCTGCAGGTTCTCCGGGTCGGAGATCGAGGCGGATGTGGAGAAGTGCATCCGGGCGGTCCAGGAGGCGGCCCATTATAAGACCCTGCCCGCCTACAAAATGGACGACGATCTGGACCCCAGCCAGCAGGCGGCGGTGGCGACGGTCTACGGACCGGTGCGGGTGCTGGCGCCGGCAGGCTCCGGCAAGACCAAGACCCTGGTGAATCGGATCCTGAACCTGCTCAACCAGGGGATCGCTCCTGAGCGGATCCTGGCGCTGGCCTTCAACAAGAAGGCCCGGGATGAGATGCAGGACCGGCTCGAGCGGCGCGGCGTCCAGGGTGTGAACGTGCGCACCTTCCATTCCTTTGGCTACGAGATCGTCCGGGACGGCGCGGGCTGGACGTTCGGCGGCTCGGAGCAGAAGAAGACCGCTCGGGCGCTGATGAAGTCCGCCATCCTCGAGCATACTCAATTGCCGGCTCTGCGCAACCAGGACCCGCTGGACGCCTTCCTGGCGGGCATGCGCCAGGCCAAGATGGAGCTGCCGGCACTCTCCACGCTCAGCGTCGAATACGGGGACAAGCTCTACCCGCTCGAGCCGATCTTCCATTCCTACCTTCAGAAACAGCTCAGCGCCAGCTTCGTGGACTTCGACGACATGATCTACATGGCGGTCCGCCTGCTGCTGGAGAAGCGTGAGCTGCGGCGCTCGTACCAGTCGCGCTTCGAGTTCGTGCTGGTGGACGAGTTCCAGGACCTGAACGAGGCCCAGTTGCTCCTGCTGCAGATCATCGGCCTGCCGGAGACCAACATCTTCGCGGTCGGCGACGACGACCAGATGATCTACGGCTTTCGGGGCGCGGATGTGAAGCACATCGTGGAGTTCGAGAAGCGGTTCCCGGTCGCCTCCACACACGTGCTGGACACGAACTACCGCTCGAGCCGCGCCATTGTCCGGCATACCGGCTGGCTGATCCGCCAAAACCTGGATCGCGTGCCAAAGGACATCCGGCCGAGGCGGGATGCGCAGCCGGGACGCTTCGAGGTTTCGGGCCACGCCTCGCTGCTCGAGCAGGCGAAGCACGCGGCCGGCTGGCTGGCGGAGCACAAGAAACAGAACAACCTGAACTGGCGCGATTACGCCGTCCTGTACCGCTACACGGCCTACCAGTTCCCTGTGGCGGTGATGCTGGATGCGCTGGGCATCCCCCACTCCCCGGCCGCGACCGGGCAGCTCTTCCGATCGGCGGTCGGGATGGATATCCAGGCCTACCTGCAGGTGATCCTGTTCCCGCGCGAAGCCAAAGCCGCGGACTTCGAGCGCATCCTCAAGCGCCCGAACCGTTATCTCACGAACCAGCTGGTGGCCCAGGCTAAGGACTGGATCACCTTCCTGCGGCTGCCCCTGCTCAGCCCATTGCGCGATTGGGAGCGCCGGACGCTGGAGGACACCGTCGTACGGGCGGAGCATCTTTCCCACCTGGCGCAGGTCACCACG
>JBLNAU010000623.1:0-6654 GCA_050259515.1 Syntrophothermus sp. | reverse complement strand
GGCTGCTTGTTGCCTCCACTTTGTTGACATTCTTTACTTTGTTCCAACTTTATGACTTTTTCTATGCATTGGGGGCCGCGGTTGTTTATTGTGGCGGGGGCCTCTTTCTTATCACCTACATCGGATCCACACGGCGCGCTCGCGAGATACAGGAGCAGCAGCAAAAACTGCTCAATGAATTAAAACTGGCCAACAATCAGCTCCTGGTGTATGCCCAGCAGCTCCAGCAGCTGGCAGCAGGACGCGAGCGCCAGCGTCTGGCACGCGAGCTGCATGATTCGGTCACGCAGACCATATTCAGCATGACCCTGGCCACCCAATCTGCGCTCCTGTTATTGGATCGCGACCGAAAACAGGTTGCGGCCCAGCTGGATCGACTGGGACATCTAACTCATAATGCCCTGACCGAAATGCAGTCCTTAATCTCCAGGCTGGCTCCTGAAACTTTATCTGTGAACAGGCTTGAAGTTGCATTACGGGAGCTCGCTGCAGAGTGCAAGCGGCTGAACGATCTATCTTTACACCTGGAGGTAAGCGGCATTGATTGCCTATCCGTCATCGAGAGGGAGAATCTCTACCGTATTGTTCAGGAAGCGCTTAACAATATTGCCAAACATGCCGGGGTTGGGCTGGCGGAAGTCCGGCTGCAATTGGATGGCCGGCCCTGCCTGGAAATCGAAGATCACGGAATTGGTTTTGACCCACACCAGGTTCACTCAAAAGGACGAATGGGACTTGTGAACGTGGAAGAACGGGCAAAAGAGATCGGCTGGGACCTGAGGGTTGATTCTTCCCCTGGAAACGGCACCCGCATCCTGGTCGGGAAGAATGTGAAAGGCTAGAGGCAGCTATGGAACACGCAACCGGCAAAATCAAGGTTTTAATCGTGGATGACCACCAGGTTGTCCGTCAGGGCTTGCATACTTTCCTCGAACTCCATGAAGATATCCAGATCGTGGGAGAGGCTGGAAACGGTGAAGCCGCAGTAAAGATGGCTCTGCAAAACAACCCGGATGTCATACTGATGGACCTGGTCATGCCAGACATGGATGGGATGGCAGCGACAAGCCGCATCAAAGGACTTTGTCCGGAGATCAGGGTGATCGCCCTGACCAGTTTCACAGAAGACGACAAGCTCTTCCCCGCTATTCAGGCCGGGGCATCCAGTTACCTGTTAAAGGATGTCTCCCCGGATGAGCTAGTGGAAGCCATTCGTGCTGTCCACCGCGGCGAGACACGGTTACACCCGGAGATCATGCGCAGGCTGGTGGAACAGGTTGCTCATCAGGCACCGGATGGGCACACTGATCCTGAAATGGAGTTGACCGCCAGGGAACATGAAGTGATTTGCAGGGTGGCCGAAGGAAAAAGCAATCGCGAGATCGCTGAAATTCTGTTCATCAGCGAACGGACGGTCAAGACTCACATCAGTAATATCCTGGGCAAACTTTCGTTGAACGATCGTACGCAGCTGGCCATCTACGCCATCAAGAATGGCCTGGTGGATAAAAACCATCTGTAGAAAGAGAGCGCAACTTGTCTGCCAAACTACAATCGCCTCCAGCCACGGCCCGGCCCGCAAAGATCGTGATCGCCGGCGTATATCTGCTGTACCTGGCTGTCGTGATTCGCACCCTGGCCAACCCTTTTATCCGTGCCCGCCTGCCCGCGTACCTGGCTCTTGAGTTTCTTTATCTGATTCTCTTTACGGTGGTATTGTTTCGTGCTCCGCAAAAGACATCCTGGCGTCATCTCTATTTTATTTGTCAATCCCTGATCATTCTTTTTCTGATCTGGCTGAGACCAAAGTTTGATTTCATTGTCGTACTTTTTATCCTGCTTTCCTTCCAGGCGGTTCTGATATTTACCGGGCGGCCACGCTGGTTGTGGGTGGCGATATTCACCCTGCTTACGGGTGTGTCCCTGGTGCTCGGCCTGGGAGTACTGCAGGGACTTTCCCTGGCATTAATGCCCATGACCGTCTGTATTGTCTTCCCGGCTTATGTTTCTGTGATGCAGGACGTGGAGGCAGGCGTCCGCCAAAACGACACTCTGCTGGAGGATCTTCGCAGGATCAACCAGCAGCTCACCGACTCCGCCGGGCAGGTGGAGGAGCTTTCTGCCATTCAGGAGCGGGACCGGCTGGCGCGGGAATTGCACGATTCGGTCTCACAAACCATATTTAGTATCAACCTGTATACCCGTTCCGCCCAGATCCTGCTGGACCGCGACCCCGAGCGCGTGCGCCCCCAATTGGAAAAACTCCAGATCCTCACGCATAGCGCGCTGGAGGAAATGCGCAGCCTGATCGCTGAGCTTCGCCCCCCGGATGGGAATGCCACCACCATCCCTCCATCCCAGGTACGATCTCCTTGATCCAAAAGTACGAGAAATAAATACATCCCCGGCCCGCGATGAGATTCATCCTGGGCCGGTTGTTTTAAGTTCCGGGTTGTGCCAGTATGAGGCGGTGCAGGCCCGGAAACTCTATGAAGGCATTCTCACATTCTTCATCAGCATCCCAATTACATCCGATCAGGATCTTGATCGTGGATGATCATCAGGATGTACTAAAGGATCTCAAGTTACTCCTGGAATTATCCAGCGACATCGAAATTGTTGGTGAAGCAGGGAATGGAGGGGAGGCCGTCCATCTGGCAGCCGCTCTCCAGCCGGATGTGGTCCTGATGGACCTGGAAATGCCCATCATGGATGGATACCAGGCAACCCGCCAGATCAAATTACAGAAATGCTCCACAAGAGTGATCATCCTGAGCGTTCATGCCAGCGCAAATGAGAAGGAGCTTGCCAAGGCCTCTGGAGCCGATGAATTTGTTGTCAAGGGATGCAGTTACGAGGTTCTATGGAAAGCCATCCTGGGCAAAGGAAGAGCGCCAACTTCCCCAGCTATGTCCGGATGATCGATAAGAAAGGAAAAACAGTATGAAGAACAAAGCCAGCTTTACATTCTCATTACTATTGATAGCCATTCTACTTCTCGCCTGCAGTACGACTACACAGGATAGTGAAACCGTTGTCGGAACAGGCTCGACGGTTGAGCAGACCCGTGAGGTGGGCGATTTCTCTGGCGTTGAACTCGCCATGAACGGGACACTCCACATTTCTATGGGCGATACCTCCTCCCTGCGCGTCGAAGCCCAGAATAATCTTCTGCAGTACATCCAGACGGAAACAAGAGGGGATACCCTCCTCATTCACACGACGCCAGGCATCAATGTTGAGGGCACGCAACCCATCCAGTATTATCTGACCGTCAAAAAATTAAATAACCTGCAGATCTCGTCCAGCGGGGATATCGAGGCCGGCAATCTGAAATCTGATGCTCTCTCAATCAAGATCGCCAGCTCGGGAGATGTCACAATCGACAGCCTGGATTGTCCATCGCTTGACGTACAGATTGCCAGTTCCGGGGATCTGAAAATAGCGGGTGGCCAGATTCAAGCACAGACCATCCAGATCAGCAGCTCAGGCGAGTACCTTGCCAGGGATGTATCAAGTACCCGCGCCGAGGTACACCTCACTAGCAGCGGCCCGGCGACGGTCCGGGTCAGCGATCGCCTGAGCGGTCAGCTGAGCAGCAGTGGGAATCTTTATTGCGCTGGCGATCCTAAAGTCGACGTCAAAACCACCTCGTCAGGGAAAGTGATCCAGATCGATTGAGCACACACTGGACATTTTCAGTTCTCAAAATCAAACAGACCTTAAGGAGGTTCCCATGAATACCCGATCCGTTATTTTATCCACCCTGATCGCTGGGATTGCGATCGCCCTGTTCGGAAATCTGCCCGTGCTTAACATCGTCAACTGTGCATTATGTGCCTGGGTCTGGATAGGCGGAGCCCTGTCCGTGCTGCTTTATCGGCGGTTCGAAGGTGGCAGGCCTGTCCTTTCAGCTGGCCAGAGTGCAGGGCTGGGAGCGCTTTCTGGATTCATCGGGGCTGTCATAGGAGCAGTCGTTTTCCTCCTGACCAGCTCGCTCTCCCTGCCCATCATGAATGCTTTGGCCCGCGCCTTACAGGTGGAGGGAGCCCTGAGCAACGGTGGGCTCCTGGAAAATGCCGGTGTCGCATTCGGCTTCTTTATTGCTGACGCCATTCTATATCCCCTGTTCGGCGCGCTCGGGGCAGTGATTGCCGCGAACATAACCAGGGAGCAGAAGGCAAAGGTGGAACCAGTTTCCTGAAAGTCCCGGTGGGAGGCTGCCCGCGGCGGAGACACAGGCAGGTTGCTCGATTGATTTGGAATGTTTCCATTCCGCCCCGAGAGCGGCGGTTCCCGTGCTGCTTCAACCTGCTGCAAACCATATGTTGCTGAATGTTAACGATTGGAAAAGATCCGGAGTTTGCAATGAAAATGAATTCCACTTTAAAGTATGAATCCATCGCAGGGGTCGTGATTCTTCTTTTAGCGATCCTCGCCTGGGTCCTGATATCGAATCCTTTCGACCCTGCGCCCCCGTTCATGGACTACAGATCAACCAGTGCACCTAACACGGTACCGGTTACAGAATACTGGCCCACCGGCGGCTGGCAGACCAGCACCCCTGAGGAACAGGGATTCGACTCGGCCAGACTTGCGCAAGGACTGCAGAAGTTACAACAGAAAGAGTACGCGATTGACAGTCTCTTGATCATCCGTAATGGACGCGTCATCCTGGATGCTTATTTCTACCCTTATGACGGTTCATTTCCGCACGATCTGGCATCGGTGACCAAAAGCTTCACGACCACCCTGATCGCCATCGCGGCCGCCCAGGGGAAACTTGATCTCGATCGCCCCATGATCTCCTATTTTCCGGACCGTGCCATTGCCAATCTGGACGGGCGTAAACAGAGCATCACGGTGAGAGACCTTGCCAGGATGATGAATGGTATGGAGTCAGGCTGTCTCTCCGGAGATGAGCCTACCCTGGATGCCATGCGCTCTCAACCCGACTGGGTTCAGGCGGCGCTCGACCGTAAAATGCAAACGGAGCCAGGGAACAGCTTCTGTTACGACAGCCCGGGCATGCACCTGCTTTCGGCCATCCTGCAGGAAACAACCGGGATGACAGAGTTTGAGTTTGCCAGGAAGAATCTTTTCGAACCATTGGGAGTCAGCGAGGCCTATTGGGAGTCCGATCCGCAGGGATATACAAGGGGCTGGGGGGATCTGCACTTGAAACCTCGGGATGCCGCCAAGCTCGGATATTTGTGGCTTCATCAGGGAATGTGGGAGGAAAAGCAAATTGTCCCGGCCGAGTGGGTGGCGGATGCCGTCAAGGTTCACAGCAGGACAGGAGAAGCCAACAATTATGGGAACGGCTGGTGGGTGGCAGACAATGGCTATGCGGCGATCGGGCGCGGCACACAGAACATCCGGGTGTACCCGGCATTGAATACGATCGTCGTCACCTCGCAGGATTTTGAGTACGAGAGCCTCGGCAGGATCCTGGACGACGCGCTGGTGGACCCCGCAGAACCACTCCCGGCCAATCCGCAAGGCGTGGACAAGCTCACAGCACAGATCGCCGCGCTTACACAAGGAGCCAGACCGGAGCCGGCTGCAGCTCTCCCTGAAATCGCTCAACAAATCTCAGGCAAAACCTATCAATGCGCATCCAACGGTGCAAACCTTTCAAGTTTACGCTTCGAATTTAGCGATCTCTATACCGCCAGCCTGTACATGAATTTGAACAATGCCGATATGACCCTGCCGATCGGGCTGGATGGAAATTATCGCCTATCGCAGGAGGGAGCTGCCGTGCGAGGCCGGTGGAAGGACGATCAAACCTTTGTTTTCAACATTTTTGATATTGGTGAGCTCACCCGCGAAGTTCGATTCCAAGGCGATCAGCTCTCCATAACCGCTCCCGAAGCGGATCTGACCTTTACATGCCAGGTCCAAAACCCTGAATAGAGCCAGATTTCGAATCTCAAGGAGAAAATCATGAATACCCTCAAAACGATCGGAAAAATTATGCTTGTCATCATAGCGGTCCTGGTCGTTTTTAGTTTATTCATGGTTATTTATCTGAGTACTCGCTATTCACCCGAATACATGAACCGCGAGTTCTTTCATAACCTGGACAATGTCTACTCCTACCGGTACTTCCCCGAGCGGAAATTGACGGCCAGTTCCAAACCTTTTTCATTCGGCGTTGACACTTCGCAGGAACCACTAGTGCAGGATGCATTTCGGTCCGGTCCGGGGATCAGTGGCCTGGATACATTTCTAGAGAAGGCCGACACACAGGCGTTCCTGGTGATCCAGGATGACAGCCTGATTTATGAGCGCTACTTCAAGGGCTTGAAACGAGATTCGATCCTCACCTCCTTCTCGGTCGCCAAGTCGTTCACGTCCGCTCTGATCGGGATCGCGATCCAGGAAGGCTATATCAAAAGTGTGGAGGATCCAATCACGGAGTACATCCCCGAGCTTGCCGAACGCGACCCGCGCTTTCACGACATTCGCATTCGCGATCTGTTGATGATGGCCTCCGGTCTGCGCTTTACGGAGGAAGGCGGGCTCCCCAGCACGAACGATGGAAGCCTGACCTATTCCTTCGACGATCTGCGCAGACTGGCGCTGACCGAAACGAAGATCATGGAGCCGCCGGGGAAAACATTCCTATACAATGACTACAATCCCATC
>JBLNAU010000622.1:0-3593 GCA_050259515.1 Syntrophothermus sp. | reverse complement strand
CAGGGGGACATTTCTCGGTCACCCTGCCGGTGAAGCACAGGAGCGAGTTCACAGGCGGGAACATCTCCCAATATCCCGGCAGGCTCGAAGCCCACGGCAGCCAGCTTGTGGATGCGAATGGAGAGGTTGTCCTGCTCAAGGGGTTGATGCCGCCTGACCCGGCGCGCTTAAGATCGGACGGGGACTTCGGCCAAAAGCTCATCGCCGAAATGGCAGGCACCGGGGCCAATGTCATCCGCATCCCGGTCCACCCGGAAAACTGGGTCCGTGACCCGGATTATCTCTGGCGATATCTCGATCCCATCGTTGCCTGGGCCGGGGAAGCGGACCTGTATGTGATCGTGGACTGGCACTATATCGGCAATGTCGCATCCGGCGCCGGGCCGCAAATGCCCGATCTGGAGGAGAAGCCGATGGACCTGACCCTGGCGTTCTGGCGGTCCACGGCCCGTTACTTCAGGGAGACTCCGAATGTGATCTTCGAGATCTTCAACGAGCCGCAAAGCATCGCGGCCGCGGAATGGCACAGCAGCGCGACCGCGATCGTCCGGGCGATCCGCGAACAGGGGGCGGACCAGCTTGTGATCGTTGGCGGACTGGAGTACGGGAAGGATCTTTCGTGGGTCCTGGAGCACCCGATCGAGGACGACAACATTGCATACGCCTCCCATGTCTATCCGGCGCATTCGCACTCTTCCTGGCCGCACTGGTTTGGAGAGGTCTCCGGCAGATACCCGGTCGTCATCACCGAGTGGGGCTTTATGGACGACAATGGAGATGCGGCCCAATCGTACCTGGTGGGGGACCCGGCCACATACGGCGATCCCTTTTTGAGCTATCTCCGCGATCACCAGATCGGCTGGGTCGCCTGCTGGTATGACGACCAGTGGCTGCCTGCGATGTTCACCGACGGCCGGCAGGGGTATACACGATACGGAGAGTTCGTCCTCCAGCAGCTGCAGGAAGAAAAGTAACGACCGTGTCCCGCCGGGAGAAAGAGCGGCGGTCAGCTATGGAGATCGATATAGAACGTTAATTCTATTCTATGATTCTCCTGCTAGAATCCCGTTTATGTTAAAGCCTATTTCACGTATACTCCACTCTTTCCTTTTACTTGTTTTGATAGGCACCTACGGCAGCATCATTTACTACCTCAAGACGTCGCCCAGTGACCCACCTGTAGCAACACGCACAGCCCTTGCCACCCTTCCCGCCGGGACCGTGGAAAGCATCCCCGATACCGGCTGGTCCCCGACCCGGCCGGGGCTCGAGCGGCGCGTGATCCAGATCTACGACGACCAGAAGCAGACGGTCGAATCGCTGCACATCTGGCGTATCGATCAAAACGATTTCCGCCTGGATGTCGAATTTGCCGAAAAGCCCAGGTCCCTGGAAGCCTGGCAAAAGGAGACCCAGGCCTCCCTGGTGATGAACGGCGGTTACTTCAGCATCGATAATGAGAAGTACTCCCCGGATGGTCTGGCCATCCTCAACGGGAGAGCCCATGGCCGGAGCTTTGATGGTTTCGGCGGGATGCTGGCCATCCAGGGAGGCCGGGCAGAGCTGCGCTGGCTGATCGAGAAGCCCTATGATCCCGATGAGTCGCTGCAGTCCGCCTTACAGTCGTTTCCCATCCTCGTCCGGCCGGGCGGCAGGCTCGGCTTTGGCCCGGAGAGGGAGGATCACGTCAGCGCGAGGCGGACGGTGATCGCCCAGGACAGGCAGGGCCGCATCCTTTTCATCGTCGCCCCCAAGGGATATTTTACGCTGCACCAGCTTAGCGCCTATCTGACCGAGTCGGATCTCGACCTGGATATTGCCCTCAACCTGGATGGCGGAGGCTCGACCGGTCTGCTGGTGGCGGACCCGAAGGAGATCATTCCCTCCAAAGTGCTGCTGCCGTTCGTGGTCCTGGTCTATGCGCGCTAGGAGAAGTTTATCCCTGCCGGTGGAAAGCGTAGTGTGACCTTATGAGAGATGTCCAGCAAGTTTTATCCGGCCTCAGCCAGTCACCGTTCCGCAGCGCGATCCGGCTGCAAAAGAAGGAGCTGGAATACCTGCGCAACAAGGGGATGGAGGTGGTGCTCCAGCATGCCGCCTATTTCGTCGAAAAAAGGCTGGCCCCGGCCAACCCGGTCAACGACGGCAGGCAAACCCCGTGGCGCAACCATCCGGCATTCGTCGCCCAGCATGCAACGGCCACCTGCTGTCGCGGGTGTTTGCAGAAATGGCACCACATCCCCACCGGCAGGGAGCTGACCGCGGAAGAGCAGCAGTACATGGTCGAAGTGATCGCCACCTGGCTGTCACGCCAGGAGGAAGCCGCGCCAAAATAACGGCTGTTCTTTCCTTCACGATATGTCATGCTGAACGAAGTGCAGCATCCCTACTGGATCGAGTCTTCCTGTGGCAGCGGAGATCCTCACTTGCGCTTCAGGCCGGGCTCAGTGTGGGTGGACGTGGGCCTTCGGTTGCTGCAAGCCTTCCAGCAGCCGCCGGGTGACTTCCGCCACATCCTCCACCGCCCGCTCGAACGCCTCTTCGTTGACTTTGGACGGCTTGCGATACCCGCTCACCTTGCGGATGAACTGCAGCGCCGCGGCCCGGATCTCCTCCTCGCTGGCCGGCACTTCCGAACTCCTCAACTGCTTGATGCTTCGACACATATCCACAACTCCTGGTAAAGACTCATCCAACTCTAATTGGGCTCTCCACACAATTCTAATACATTTGTTCTATACTGCGGAACGCGGCTGGGAGCCAGTCGTATTAGAAACAAACAGAGGTCGAGACCCGCAAAGTTCGAAGGGCCTCGTCCTCCAGGCAAGGAGTAGATGATTCGACGTTTGCTTGGAAGTACCGGAACCCTGTTGTTGATCCTGATCGTTGTGTTACCCCTGGTCTCCTGTTCTGCGGAACAGACCTCCACCCCCAATCCCACATCTGCTGTTTCGATGACGAGTCCAACTGTTATGGCCACAACCCTACCTTTTGAACGCTACGGCGAAATGCTGAATGATGTCCCCTACTGCAGTGCCGACCCGGCCCAGAAAATGGACATTTATTTTCCCCAGTCCGGCGGCCCCTGGCCTGCTGTGGTCTATGTCCATGGCGGGAGCTGGATGCACGGCGACAAGTCGGAAGCTGCGATGTTCGCCAGTGGATTGAATTCCATGGGCTACCTCGTTGTTTCGCTGAACTACCGCCTCTACCCGCCGGCCACCTTCCCGGCCATGATCGAGGATGTCAAGTGCGGCATCCGTGCCCTGCGCGCCCATGCCGCGGAGTTCAACCTGGATCCGAACCGCATCGGTGCGATGGGCGCCAGCGCGGGCGGGCACCTCGTCTCCCTGCTGGGGACCACCGAAGCGAATTCGCCCTGGGATGTAGGCGAGTACCTGGACCAGTCCAGCCGGGTGCAGGCGGTGGTCTCGCTGGCCGGGATCATGGACCTCTCGCAGCCGTTCCCGAACGCCGGCAGCAATGATATCGAGACGATGAAGCGCATCGGGTTCAGCGAGACGAACATGACCGAAGCCAGCCCCATCTCGCATGTCACGCCGGACGATGCGCCGTTCCTGTTGATCCATGGC
>JBLNAU010000621.1:0-3128 GCA_050259515.1 Syntrophothermus sp. | reverse complement strand
GTGGCGCGCGTCAAGCGGAAGGCCTATCGTGACCAGGAATACTGGGGCAGACCTGTCCCTGGATTCGGCGACCCTCATGCGCGGGTGGTATCGGTCGGCCTGGCCCCCGGCGCGCACGGTTCCAACCGGACAGGCCGGAACTTTACCGGGGACGCTTCGGGCGGCTTTCTATATCCGGCTCTCTACCGCGCAGGTTTTGCGAACCAGCCGACAGCCACGCACCGAGACGATGGTCTCGAGCTAAAGGATCTTTATCTGACGGCATCCGGGCGATGTGCCCCGCCTGCCAATAAACCCACGCCGAATGAGCTGGACAATTGTCAGCCATTTTTGGAGCAGGAGCTGGAAATTCTGAAGCCTCAGGTGATCGTCTGCCTGGGTTCGATAGCTTTTGCAAGGGTTATGCGTCTATATTCCATCCGCAATCCGGCCTGGAAGTTCGGGCACGGCGCGCTTTACCAGATGGAGAATGGCACCTGGGTGCTCTGTTCGTATCATCCCAGCCAGCAGAACACCCTGACAGGCAAATTGACTCCGGCCATGTTCGATGAAATCTGGACAAAGGCGAAATCACTCTTGAAAGAGTAGTTCCAGCTCATCCCGCCAAAAGAGTAGAGAAATCCTCGCAGGGAATAGGAGAGCCAGATGGAACCATCGAAAAGAACATTTGAGAACCTATGAAAGTATTCAAACGCATCCTTCTCGGACTACTCATCATCCTGGCGATCCTGGTTATTGGGTTTGTCATCTGGGCCGTGAACCCGCTGCAGCCCACGGCGGATGCCCTGGCGGCCCTCGAATCGGATTCGAAAGTCACTGTCACCCAGGGCAGCGATTATGTGACGTTCATGCCAACCGGCACAACCCCCACCAAGGCCTTTGTCTTCTATCCCGGCGGCCGTGTGGACTACCGGGCGTATGCTGCCCCGCTTCATAAGCTCGCCGAGCAGGGCTACCTGGCCATCCTTCTGCCCGTCAGGCTGAACCTCGCATTTTTCGATATCAACGCCGCGGACAGAGCCATCCCAGACTTCCCTGAGATCCAGGATTGGGTCGTGGGCGGACATTCCCTGGGCGGTGTCGCGGCTTCCATGTATGCGGCCAAGCATGACAACCTTGACGGTGTGGTGTACTGGGCATCCTATCCGGCAGATGAAGCGTTGAAGAACTCGAAAATGAAATTTACATCCATATACGGGACACTTGATATGGGTGGCATGGAATCATTTCAATCGTCTGCCTCGTTGCTTCCGTCCGATACGAAGTTTGTCGTGATCGAAGGCGGCAACCATTCCCAGTTTGGCAACTATGGGTTGCAGCCAGGCGACAATATTGCAACCATCAGCTGGCAGGAACAGCAGGCCCAGGTCGTCGATGCAACAGCACAGCTCCTGGAATCGTTAGGAAATAAGTAGCACGTGTTTGGATATATTAGATTTAGCGAGGGTAAACCGAAGAATGAGCAAGTTAATTACACCAGGGGATCCTGCACCTGATTTTGAGCTGGAAGACATTCAGCGCAAACCAGTCCGTTTATCTGATTTTCGCGGCAAGCCGGTGATCCTGGCTTTTCTGCGCGGCTTTCAATGACCCTATTGCCGCGCGCAGTTGGCGCGCTTGCGGGACGAATATGAAAAGTTTGCCAGTCGGGATGTGGTCATTCTGGCAGTGGGGCCCAACCCACCTGCAACTTTTGAACAGTATTGGCGGAATGAGAGAATTCCGTTTATTGGCCTGCCAGACCCCGAGCACCGGGTGGCACTGCAATACCGCCAGGAGGTCAACCTTCTCAAGCTGGGCCGCATGCCGTTGAATTGTGTTGTGGATGAAAATGGCTTTATCCGTTATGCCCACTATGGCAATTCGATGAAGGATATTCCCACCAATGAAGAGCTGCTGCAGGTAATAGATGAGCTGATCAAAGCATCCAACTGACATGACACCCGGCAAAATTGCATTTTTAGGATCCGGCGAGACATCCCTGGCGGGAGGCCGAATTTTTGAAGCGCTGGTCCGCGACCTCAAGGATCCCCTTCGTATTGCGTTGATGGAAACACCTGCTGGCTTCGAATTGAACTCAGCACAGGTGGTTGGGCGAGTGGGAGATTTTATGGCATCCCGGCTGCAAAACTATAAGCCGGTCGTGGATGTCATCCCGGCTCGCAAGAAAGGCTCGTCTTTCAGCCCGGATGACCCGGAGATCCTCAAACCTCTCCTGTATGCCAACCTGATCTTTATGGGACCCGGCAGCCCTACATACGCCATCCGGCAATTGAAGGATTCGCTGGCCTGGGACATTATCCGCGCACGGCACCGGCTCGGCGCGGCACTCGTATTTGCTTCGGCGGCGACGATCTCTGTGGGGGCCCACGCGCTGCCTGTGTACGAGGTCTACAAGGTGGGCCAGGACATGCATGTGGTGGATGGGCTGAACTTTTTTGCGGACTACGGCTTGCATATTTCCTTCATCCCTCATTGGAACAATGCCGATGGGGGCGTGGACCTGGATACCAGCCGCTGCTTCGTGGGCATGGAACGATTTGCAGACTGGTGTGGCATGGTACCCGATGACAATACCACGGTTGGGTTGGATGAGCATACCGGCATCATCCTGGATTTCGAGAAGGGCATCTGCGAGGTCAGCGGTGTGAGCTCGGTTTCCCTGGTTCGGTCGTGTGTCCCCGAGATGCATCCTTCAGGCGCCACATTTGATTTGAAGGAGCTGGGCGAGGTACGGATGCCCAATCCCCTTGAACAATATATTCCACCCGAGGTCTGGGAGATGGTTTGCAATCCACCTCCACTGGGAGAGACCATTCCCGAAGAGGTGGTTGCCCTGGCCGAGAAACGACTGCAGGCGCGGGCAAACAAGAAGTGGGGTGAGTCGGATCAGCTGCGCACGGAGATCGCCGCGCAGGGCTGGATGGTGCAGGACTCCAAAGATGGCTACAAGCTGGTGAAGATCTGAAACATGAAGGGTCACGCAATGAGCGTGACCTTCTTTTTTATAAGATGCAAGTGGGATAAAATAAACTCAAGGCCCGGATTGTGAAGCCTTGCGAACATTTTCCTTTCAAGGGATTGGATCCCTCATACCGCCTTCGCAAGACTCAAAAGGAGATTCCATG
>JBLNAU010000620.1:0-7846 GCA_050259515.1 Syntrophothermus sp. | reverse complement strand
CCGAATTCCCAATTGGACGCCTCTGGACAGGCGGCTGGTCTGCAAGCCGGAAAGACAGGTAACTCGGAAGCCGGTCATATGAACCTGGGAGCCGGCCGGGTGGTGATCCAGGACGATGTGCGGCTGGATATGGCCCTGCGCGATGGATCGTTTTATACCAATGATGTTTTTTTGAGGACGATCGATGAAGTAAGGCAGCGCGGAAGCAGCCTGCATTTGATCGGCCTGTTGACAGAAAAAAGCTCTCACGGCTCGATCGACTATCCTTTGGCTCTTCTGCGCATGGCAAAGATACAGAAGCTCGAACAGGTTTATCTGCATCTGATTTTTGACGGTCGCAGCACCGAGCCGGGCAGTGTCCCGGCTTTGCTTGAAAAGCTGGAATATCAGATGGAAGCGATCGGTCTTGGCACGGTGGTCACTGGGATGGGGAGAGGGATCGCCCTTGACCGCGACCGCAATTACTCCAGGATCCAGCGCGCCTTCGACGCACTCGTCTTCGGGAATGGGAAACGCTACGCGATCGATTGAGGGAGGCTCAGGTGGAGCTAGAATTTCTACAAAAGCGGATCGTTCCTGCCAGGACAAAAATAGTTTTGTTGATCCTGGATGGCCTGGGCGGTCTGCCGCGCGAACCCGGTGGCAGGACGGAGCTAGAAACCGCCTGTACCCCCAATCTGGATGCCCTGGCGCGCAGGTCAGTATTGGGATTGACCCAGCCCGCCGGTCCAGGCATCACGGTTGGCAGCGGACCAGGTCATCTCGCTATTTTTGGTTATGACCCGATCGAATATGAAATCGGACGCGGAGCCATGGAGGCACTGGGCGTGGATTTCGAGCTGGGTCCGCAGGATGTGGCTGCGCGCGGCAACTTCTGTACGGTGGACGAGAATGGGATCATCACAGACAGGCGCGCCGGCCGCATCCCAACGGAGCAGGCATGTGAGCTGATCGATTCGTTGCGTACCATCCAGGTGGATGGAGTGGAATTCTTTATTGAAATGGTCAAGGAGCACCGTTTTGCTTTTGTCATGCGCGGTCCCGGGCTGGGGGACTCACTTTCAGAGACGGATCCTCTCAAGGTTGGCGCGCCGCCGCTTACGGTCCACGCTTTGGATCGTGACTCTGAAAAAGCAGCCTGCTATGCTAATAAGTTCATCGAACAGGCGCGCAGCGTACTTTCAGCCAGGCATCCGGCGAATATGATTACCTTGCGCGGTTTTGCCAAACTCCCACATATTCCCACGTACCCCGAATTGTATGGCCTGCATCCGGCGGCGATCGCGATCAATGGAATGTATCGCGGCGTTGCCCGGCTGGCAGGCATGCAAGTTCTGGATATCTGTGGTGCCAGGCTCACGGATGAGTTCACTACGCTCGAAAAACATTGGAGCGACTTTGATTTTTTCTATATGCATGTCAAGAAGACGGATACTTGTGGTGAGGCAGGCGATTTCGATGGCAAGGTGCGCGTGATCGAGGAAGTGGATGCGCTTTTGCCGCGTCTCCTCGCCCTCCAGCCTGATGTCCTTGTGGTGGGGGGCGATCATTCCTCGCCCGCCGTGCTCAGGTCGCACTCCTGGCATCCCGTTCCTGTCTTGATCTATGGAGCGTACGTCCGGCCGGATGGAATTCCAGAGTTTGGTGAGCGGGCCTGTATGCGAGGCAGCCTGGGTGTCATGCCCGCCACTCATGTTATCCCGATCGCCCTGGCGAACGCGGGGCGCATCAGCAAATATGGCGCGTAAAAAAGGAAAAGCAATGGAAAACATTTATAGCCCTGAAATTTTTTCGAAGGCTTTGTTTGAGATCATGAAAGACATCGACCCCGCCCTCCAGGATCTGGAACTTTATGAATTTCAATATGCTTTAAAGAACGTGACACCTGAGCAGGGATGGAAATCGATCCATCCTGTTGCCAGGGAGGAAATCGAAGCCCGTCTCAATTGCCGTTCCTTTTATGATTCGATCCGGATCAAGCCGCGCGTAGAGGACCGGATCGTCCTGGATGAAAATATCGTTCAATTGACAGACATGCTCTTTGCCGGTTTGGTCACCAGGTTTTACGATGAGACCTGGGTGAGACAGCATTTTTATTTCGATGTGCGTGGCTTTTATTTTTTGCACCGCACCTCCTATTTCACGGAACCGGTTTTGGCCCATCTGGGCGGCAGACCGTTCCGGCAGTTCGAGCAAAAACAAAAGGCCTTTGTCTATTTACCGGAGTTGGGTTACAAGGTATTCAGGGAGGCAAATGCCGAAGTGGACAATGCCTTCATCGAAAGCGTGCATAAGCTCATTGCAGCTCGCGGAGTTCCGGTCCTGCTTGCCATTGCAGGGCCGACTGCCGCCGGGAAAACAGAGATCGTTGAACGCCTGCGCACAGATTTTGACCAGGCTGGAAGGAAAACCACCTCCATTGAATTGGATAACTTCCTGACCGACCGGGAGTACCGGGAGGAAAAGGGGATTTTCACCCAGGGCAGGGAAGCGCTGCACTTTGAGCTTTTCAAGCAAAGCCTGCAGGATATTACCGCCGGAAAAAGGATTTCCATTCCCCGCTACGACTTTGTGTACGCCACCTCGAGCCACGATCTGCAGGGTAACCTGAAACCGGATGGTGTGCCCATCGAGATCGAGCCGGCGGACATCATCTTCATCGAAGGCAACTTCCCGTTCCTGATCGAGGAAGTCGCGGACTTGATCGGGATCAAGGTCGTGTATCTGACCGATGACCCCATCCGCTTAAAGCGCAAATGGAAGCGGGATATCGATTACCGTAAGAAGTACGAGCCCACCTATTTCCGCAACCGTTACTTCAAGGACCAGTTCATCATGGCCGAGATTGCCTACCGCCCTCAGATGGCGATGTGTGACATGGTCGTGGATACCACCGGTGCTGCTTTGTGGACGACCCCGGAAGTTGCGTCCATCCTCAATAACTGTTAGAAGCGTTGCACGTTCTTCATGACACAACAAGCACCTGCAAGGCGGATCCCCGGTACTCCCAAGCCCCGTGCCAGCGTGACGTTCCGGGCCTTGCGTCACCGGAATTACCGGCTCTGGTTCTTTGGCCAGGGAGTATCGCTGGTCGGCACATGGATGCAGTCCATGGCCCAGCAGGTGCTCGTCTACCGCTTGACGGGATCGGCCGTTTCCCTGGGGATCGTCAATTTTATGGTGGTACTGCCGCTTGTCCCGTTTGCACTGTGGGGCGGATCATTATCCGACAGAGTCCCAAAGCGAACGATCATCCTGGTCACGCAAACCTTGATGATGCTGCAGGCCCTCCTGCTGGGACTACTGGCCTGGACCGGCACCGTACAGATCTGGCAGGTCTATGGAATGGCATTTCTGCTCGGAATTCTGAAGGCAGTGGATATGCCCGCCCGGCAGGCATTTGTGATCGAATTGGTCGAAGGTAAAGAAGATCTGACGAGCGCGATTGGCCTTAACTCCGCGATCCATAACGGCGCCAAAACGCTGGGCCCGGCCCTGGCCGGTGTTTCTGTTGCAGTGATGGGGGAGGCGACCGCCTTCCTATTAAACGGCTTGAGTTTTTTTGCAGTGATCATCAGCCTGTTGATGATGCGGGATTTGCCGCATGTCTCCCCGAAAGAAGAAAACGACACCCATATTCTCAAACATACAATGGAAGGGATCCGCTATGTGTTCAGCCAGCAGACCATCCTCATCCTGATGAGCCTGGTGGCGATCAGCTCCTTCCTGTCCCGCCCATATCAAACGCTGATGCCGGTATTTTCGGAGAACATGCTCAAAGCGAGCGGCAGCGGGGTGATCACATTGTTATGCGATGGGAATTTCACAGTCATGAACTGCAAAGCTCCGGCAGCGATCCCTCTTGGACTGCTTCTCTCCGCCGTTGGGCTGGGAGCCGTCCTGGGAGCCTTTTTGGTTGCCTCACTGCCTGAAAATGCGCCTCGCGGCCGAATGCTGACGATCGGGAATATTGCGTTCCCGTTGTTTCTGCTGATCTTTGTAAGATCGCAATCGATCTGGTTGTCCACGCTCATCATGTTGTTCGTGGGGATGAGCCATGTGTTCCAGAACTCGATGGCAAATACCTTGCTGCAGATGACAAGCCCCGATCCACTGCGGGGACGCGTGATGAGCCTGTATTCGCTCGTCTCACATGGGATGACCCAGGCTGGCGGGCTGCAGGCCGGTCTTGTAGCGGATTGGCTGGGTGCATCGATCTCCATTGGGTTGGGTGCCGCGTTTTCCCTCCTGTACGGAATATTTGTAGCCATCCGTTACCCGCAGGTACGGAACCTGGCATAGTATAGATGATTGGCGCGAGTTCCAATGACGAAAGTCATACATTTTGAAAGAATGCTTGCAAAAGACAAAAGATTGTTGTATGATGTCAAAATGAAAGAAAAATTTCATAATTTTATAATTTGAAAGAGTTCGCCTTTTATTCTTTTTGATAAGGAAAATCATTATGGATGTAGAAAGCCTCGCCCGCATGGACTTTAGCCAGATCCTCAGTGAGAATTACAAGAATCTCACCAAAAGCGAAAAGCAGATCGCGGATTACCTGCGCAAGAATCAAGATGAATCCGCTTTTCTTTCGGCAGGCGAGCTGGCGGCGCGGCTGGATCTGAGCGAAGCCACGCTGGTCCGCTTTGCCCGCTCTCTCGGTTTTGACAGCTATCCCGCCATGCGGGAAGTGTTGCAGGAAAATTTCCGGCGCCGGGTCACACAGTCCGCCAGGCTGCGCAGCCGGCTGGATGATCTGCGCGAGGCGGGAGATATCTTTGAGCGCCTGGTCGTTTCCGAAATGGATTACATGACCCAGTCCCTTGAATCGGTCAGCCGGGAGGCGCTGCATCAGGCGGTAAGCTTGATGGAAGATCGCAGGCGGATCTACATCTTTGGCCTTGGCCCATCTGTTTCCCTTGTGGAACTCATGCGCATCCGGCTGGAGCGGTTCGGTCACCAGGTGGTTACATTGACAACGACCGGGCGCGAATTCCTGGAGCCGCTCCTCTCCATGACCGAGCAGGACCTGCTTTTTGTCATCTGCTTCTTTGATGTTTCGCCTGCATTGGAATTGAGCCTGGACTATGCTCGGGATATAAATTGTCCCGTGATCATGCTGACCGATACCCTGGGTTCCATCATTGGCGATAAAGCCACCGTCGTCCTTTCTGCCAGACGCGGTCCGGTTTCGGGATTCCACTCGCTGGTCGTTCCCATGACGATCATCAATTCGCTCCTGCTGGCGATGGGCGGCGAGGAGAGCGGCGTCATGGAAAACCTGGATAAGCTCGATCAATTACGCGCCCGATATAAAAAATATAGTAACTCGTCAACCTGATCCTTTAGCGGTTCTTAGATTACTCCTTTAGTGGTGCCTGATCACCAGAGTCGAACGGCAGTTGCTGAGAGCAGCAACGAACACTGTATCAGGAGAAATCTATGGCCAGCCTTGCAGTCACACAGGGGGTCCCTTTATCGGTCCGAATCCTTGCCAACCTGAGGAAATTCTTTCGCTGGTTGACCAGTCCACAGGTGATTCTATCCCTCATCATGCTGGCAGCCATGATCTACATGGTGATCATTCCCCTGTATCGCATGGTCAGGATCACCCTCACCTATTCTGAAAAAGACATCCGGTATGCAAAGGATGCTGTCATCGGGGCTTGGACAGTTTTCCACTGGGTGAGGATGATGACCGGCAAGATCGGCCAGATCATGACCTATCAGCCCATGGTGCATTCCATGGTTGTCTCCCTGGGGGCCACGCTTCTCTCCCTTTCAATCGGCGGAAGCCTGGCCTGGCTGGTCATCCGTACTGACATGCCTGCCCGGAAGACGATCAATTTCCTGGCGGTCATTCCCTACATCATGCCCTCCTGGACGATCGCCATGGCTTGGAAGGTGGCATTCAACAACGGTACCGCCGGAGGGGTACCGGGGTTGATCATGGACTTGACCGGAATAGCACCCCCGGATTGGCTGGCTTATGGACCGGTCCCGATCATTATCAGCAGCGGCCTGCATTACTATACATTCTTCTACCTGTTTAGCTCAGCCGCATTGATGTCAATCGATTCCAGCCTGGAAGAGGCTGGAGAGCTGGCAGGTGCCAGCCGGTCCCGTATCCTGCGAAAGATCACTTTCCCGCTCGTGGTCCCTGCCATTCTTTCAGGCTTTATCATGACGTTCTCCAAGACCATGGGCACGTTCGGAGGTCCGAACGTCCTGGGGGTGCCCGTCCGGTATTACACGGTCGCCACGATGATCCGCTCCAACACCTCGGTCAGTGCCTATGGCGATGCTTTTGTCCTGGCGATCGTCCTGATCCTGTTTTCCATGACCACCATCTATTTGAATCAACGGATTGTGGGCACACGCAAGAGCTACGAGACGATTGGCGGGCGTGGTTTCATGTCACAGAAGACCAAGCTGCGCAATTGGAAAGGCATCCTCACTGCTTCGGTGATTCTCTTTCAGATTGCAGTTGCGATCGTCCCTTTGATCGTCCTGCTATGGAGCACATTGATGCTGCGTTCCGGTGATTACAACTATTCCAACTTCACCCTGGCGCATTGGATCGGGGAGAGTAACGAAAAAATCAACAGCGGAGAGCCCGGCGTGCTGCGCAACCCTGCCATCTGGCGCGGAGCCTGGAACTCGATCAAATTATCCATTTACACTGCCTTTTTCACAGCCTTTCTGGGGGTGATACTCGGCTATGCCATTGTAAAAGGCCGGGGGACGCGCCTGGCGAAGTTGGTCGAGCAACTGGCATTCATCCCTTATGTCATACCGGGGATTGCCTTCGGTGCGGTCTATATTTCAATGTTCTCAAAACCGGTGGGGCCCATCCCACCGCTCTATGGGACCTTTGCCCTCCTGGTTGTCGTATCGGTGGCAAAACATATTCCGTATTCGTCACGGAGCGGCGTTTCTTCCATGCTCCAGGTGGGCAAGGAACTGGAGGAGGCGGCTGCCGTGGCAGGGGCAAATTCCTGGCAGCGCTTCACCCGCATTATTTTCCCGCTCACCAGAACCGGGTTTATCTCCGGATTTCTGATGGTATTCATCACCACGATGCGGGAGCTTTCTCTGATCATTTTGCTGGTTACCCCCTCCACGGCGGTCCTTGCCAGCATGACCATGCGCTACAGCGAAAATGGGAATGAACAACAGGCGAATGCAGTCATTCTGCTCCTGGTTACACTGGTGTTGACAGGCAACTATATCATCGGCCGCTTCCAGGGCGGTGGTCTCAAAAAAGGTCTTGGAATGTAAAGAGGAAACCATGGCAACAACGATTGTGATTAAAAATCTTACAAAACGCTTCGGGAGCGTGACCGCAGTTAACAATGTCAATCTGAGTATCGAGCCGGGATCATTTTTAACATTGCTGGGCCCATCCGGATGTGGGAAGACAACCCTGCTGCGTTGTATCGCCGGCCTGGAGGATCCGGATGAAGGGGAGATCTATATTGGAGATAAGCTGGCCTTTTCCAGTATCAAAGGAATATCCCTGCCTGCCGGGTCACGCGATCTGGGACTGATGTTCCAGAATTACGCGCTCTGGCCTCACATGACGGTCTATAAGAACATTACCTTTGCCCTTGAGATCCGAAAGATGTCAAAGCCGGAGATGGATCAGCGGGTCAAGGAGGCGCTGGCGTATGTGCAGATGGAAGGCTATGAAGATCGCTATCCACGTGAGATGAGCGGCGGTCAGCAGCAGCGCATCGCCCTGGCGCGCATCCTGGCCTATCGACCGAGAGTCTTCCTGATGGATGAGCCGCTCTCCAACCTGGATGCCCGTCTCCGCATGGACATGCGTGGAGAACTGAAG
>JBLNAU010000619.1:0-2882 GCA_050259515.1 Syntrophothermus sp. | reverse complement strand
TAGGTCGAGGTCTGAAAATGTAGGGACGGGCAGATGCCCGTCCCTACGGCCTGTCCGTACGTTTTTATTTATACCTTTTCCACGATCAATTCTTTGAGGGTCATCCCCAAACGCGTGATTCCCTCCCGTATGGTATCCGGGGAGGAATATGAGAAGTTGAGCCTCATCGTATTCTTCCCGCCGCCTCGGGGATGAAAGGCTTCGCCAGGCACAAAGGCAACCTTGCGATCGATGGCAACCTTCAAGACTTCGGCGGCGTCCATGCTCTGAGGCAGGACACCCCACAGGAACATGCCTCCATGCGGCCGGCTCCAGGTGACCTCCGGTGGGAACATTTCCTCCATCATTTCGAACATTACATCCCGGCGCTCCTTGTAGGTGGCGCGGATTGTTTTTACGTGCTCGTCGAGGAAGCCGCCCTTGGCCACTTCATAGGCAACATACTGGTTGAACGAAGCAGTGTGCAGGTCGGCGGCCTGCTTGGTTATGACCAGCTTGCGGATGACCTCCGGGGGCGCAATCACCCAGGCCAGCCTCAGACCAGGGGCGAGCAGCTTCGAGAAGGTGCTCAGGTAGATGACGTTGCCGCTGTAGTGCCCGCCATTGGGTCCACGGTATTCGCTATCCAGTGAAACGACCGAGGGGATATGATCGCCTTCATAGCGAAGCTGGCCGTAGGGATCATCCTCGACGATCGGAACGCCGTATTTATCGGCCATCTCCACCAGTTGTCTGCGGCGCTCCAGGCTCAACGTCGACCCGCTTGGGTTTTGGAAGTTGGGCAGGATGTAAATGAACTTCGGCCCGATGCGCAGCGCAGCCTCCAGCTCATCCACGATCATGCCGTTCTCGTCCGCACGGACCGGGATGTACTGGGCCCCATAGGCGTTCCAGGCCTGCAGGGCGCCCAGGTAGGTGGGCGATTCCACCACGATGTAATCGCCGCGGTTGATGAAAAGCCGCCCGAGGAAGTCCAGGGCCTGCTGTGAGCCGGATGTGATCAGGATGTTATCGGCAGTGACCTCGACCGCATAACGGGCGGTATGGCGCGCGATCATCTCGCGCAAAGGAGTATAGCCTTCGGTGGTGCTGTATTGCAGCGCCTGCGGACCGCAGTGTTCGAGTACATAGTTGCACGCCTCCTGGAATTCCTTGAGTGGGAAAACCTCCGGTGCGGGCAGTCCGCCTGCGAACGAGATAATGTCGGGTTGTTCGGCATATTTGAGCAGCTCACGGATGACCGAGCTTCCCATCTTCTGCATACGGTGAGCGTAACGATACTCCCAGGGTGTTTGCATTCTTTCTCCTTGAGAAAAGATAAAATGCCCCAGGTCACTTTGTGACCGTGAGGGTACTAAAAAAAAAGCCTGACAGGTATACGTGTACCCGTCAGGCGTGCTGGCCTGCTGACATAAGAATGTCCAGAAGGACTATTGCCAGAATTCGTCTCATGGCAACCTTTATCATACTCAATTTTCCGGCTTCATGCAATTGACGATTGACCTATGATTCCCATGATTTCACAGCGGATTTGTAGGGGTTATACTATCCCAACATTTGAAACAGTCGCTTTGACTTCGTAGCCGGAGGCTGACTTCATATCCCATGCTGTTTCTTCTTTTTCTAGACAACTCATGAAAGGTCTAAGATGTAGGTGAGTAATGAAAATCGGATTGCAGGTTCCCAACTTTACCTGGCCGGGCGGCCCGAAAGAGATTCACAGCAAGCTCGCGGAAATCGCCCGAACCGCCGATGAGGCAGGCTTTGACAGCCTGTGGGTGATGGATCATTTCTTCCAGATCGGGCGGCCGAATAATCCCGGCGGGCTAGGCCCGGCAGAGGATGAGATGCTAGAAGGCTACAGCACCCTATCCTACCTGGCAGGCTTTACCCGGAAGGTAACCCTTGGCACCCTGGTGACCGGCGTTGTATATCGCTACCCGGGCATCCTCATCAAAACAGTGACCACCCTGGATGTTCTGTCCGGCGGACGGGCCTGGCTGGGGATCGGCGCGGCCTGGAACGAGCGCGAATCGCGCGGGCTGGGTGTTCCCTTTCCTCCCGTCAAAGAGCGCTTTGAGATGTTGGAGGAAACCCTCCAGATCGCAAAACAAATGTGGGCGGATCACGCCGGTCCGTATGACGGCAGGCATTTCCATCTCGCGGAAACCCTGTGCCATCCGCAGCCGCTCTCGAAACCGCATCCGCCCATCATGATCGGCGGCACAGGCGAGAAAAAGACCCTGCGGCTGGTTGCCCAGTATGCCGATGCCTGTAATATATTCGCTGGCATGGGGCTGGAAACTGTGCAGCATAAATTTGACGTCCTGAAGCAGCACTGTGAAGCTGTCGGGCGTGATTACGCCGAAATTGAAAGGACAGTCCTGGGAGGCGCCTACCTTGCAGAAGGCCAGATGAGTGTTGCCGATGTGATCGAGCAGTGCCGCGCCCTGGCAGGCATCGGCGTCCAGCATGCGATCTTCAACATGCCGAACGTTCATGAGATCACACCGTTGGAAATTTTTGGCCGTGAGATCATCCCGGCTGTTGCAGAGCTATAGGAGCGGACTGACATGATCGAGGAAACGCGTGTCGCTCTTAAAAGCCTGCAAAGGGAGGATTTTTGTTACCTGACCACAACCGGCCGTGTCACCGGACGCCCGCACGAGATCGAGATCTGGTTTGGCGCTGGGGAGGGCACGCTCTACCTGCTCTCCGGCGGCGGGCGTAACTCGGACTGGGTGAAAAACCTGCTCAGGAAGCCGGAGGTCACCGTCCGAATTTCCAAAACCATATTTTCCGCAACTGCGCGTCTGGTCACGGACCCAGAGGAGGAAATGGCAGCCCGCTACATGCTGGCCGAAAAATACAATGAATGGGAG
>JBLNAU010000618.1:0-2805 GCA_050259515.1 Syntrophothermus sp. | reverse complement strand
AGCCCCGATTTTTCCTCCAGGACGATCTGTTTCAGCCGCTCTCGATTATCGAAGTTGACACTCAGCAGGATGTCCTTGAGAATGGCGAGCAGCTCGGCGGATTGCTGGACGGTCGCCTTGCCGCGCAGGAACAGCTTAAGCACGCTCTCCCGGGATTGAAGGGTGGTCGCGGTTGCGGTGCTGCCGCGGATGCCGCCCGTGTTTTTCCCGATCCGCTGGGACAGTTTGACGTAGTCCTCCTTGACAGTGCCGACCTCCAGCAGGGCGCGTGCAAAGATCTCGGTCAGCGGCAGCAGCTCCCTGGGCAGGGCATGCAGGTCAAAGCCCAGGTCGAGATACACGATCCCGTTTGTGAACAGGTCATGATAGAGGACTTTGGTATTTTGGATCTCCAGCTCCTCGATCGGGATGGAGGTGTTCTTTTTATCCAGGTCTTCCAGCTTCAGCACAGGCAGTGTTTCCAGCGCTTCAGCTGGGTCGGGAGTCTCCTGTCGCAGCTTCAGCTTCTGGGTGGTTTCCACAAACTTGGCGATCTGGCTCTCATTCAAGGATTCACGGATTTTCGCCAGCCGGGCCTTCTCATCCTCGTCGAAGCGGCGTCCCAGCTCGGGGTCCGGCTTGAGGCGCAAAACTGTCCGGTGAACGTTCTCCAGCAGGTGAGTCCGGATCAGCTTCTCGAAATAGCGCGGATCCTCTGCCAGCCTGCGCTTGATCTCGTTCAGCGGCTGCTCGAATGCCAGCAGCTTGAACGGGTCTTCATCGTGGATCCAGGTGGTCAGCACGCGCAGCATCAGGGCGAGTCCCACCGGATACCCGCCGGTGTTGTTCTCCCGCAAACGGAACTCCACCGTGTTCATCGAGGCGGCGACCGTGTCGGGATCGATGCCATCCCGTACCAGGGACTCGAGCGTGTCGAAGATCAGCTTTTCGATCTTCTTCGCATGGCGCTTGCGCGTGCCCTTGAGGCCGGTGGAGAACAGGATATGGCGCATATCGGCTTCCAACCCGATGCCTGCCAGGTCCTCGCCCAGGCCGGAATCCAGCAGGGCTTTCCTGAGTGGGGAGGCGGGTGTGCCGATCAGAATGTGGCCCAGAATGCGCAGGCTGAAGTTGAGCACCGGATCGGAGGTATCCGGCAGCTTCCAATTGACCACCAGGTAATGCTTGTTCTCGATGTCCTTATCCTCTCCGGCATCATAGGGATATTCCACCTTCTTGGGCCGCTTGAAAGGCCTGGCAAGAGGCACAACAGATTTGACCTTTTTCTTCTTATAACCCTTGAGGTATCCCTCCATCAGTTTGAGGCGCGTGTCCGGGTCATCATTTCCATAGAAGTAAATGAACGAATTGGATGGGTGGTAATACGTCTCCCAAAAGCTTCGGAAGTTTTCATAGGTCAGGTCGGGAATATGACGCGGGTCGCCGCCTGAGTCCACACCGTAGATGTGCTTCGGGAACAGCGACTCGATCACGCGTGTTTCCAGCACGCCATCCGGTGAAGAGTAGGCTCCCTTCATTTCGTTGAAGACCACCCCTTTATAGCTGAGCGGCTCATTGGGATCGTTGATCTCATAGTGCCAGCCCTCCTGCATCAGGGTCTGTTCGCTGATCAGCGGATGCAGGACCGCGTCCATGTATACGTCGATCAGGTTGTAAAAATCCTGCACGTTCTGGCTTGCGACCGGATAGCAGGTCTTGTCCGGGTAGGTCATGGCGTTGACAAAGGTCGCCAGTGAGCCCTTGAGCAGCTCCACGAACGGTTCCTTGACGGGATATTTTTCCGAGCCGTTCAGCACGCTGTGTTCCATGATGTGCGGCACGCCGGTCGAATCCTTCGGCGTGGTGCGGAAATTGATGCTGAAGACCTTGTTCTCATCGTCGTTGATGACCGAGAGCAGACGCGCACCGGTCCGTTTATGGACATACAATTTGGCGACCGAATTCAATTCAGGGATGCTTTCCTCCCTTACTAAAGTAAATGCTTTTGACATGTTCTCTCCTTATTTCGTTTAAACCATGGAGCGTTCAAACGTTTGAACGAAGTTTTTCTCTGAGCTCGTTGATGGCAATCTTGTTCCCATTTTCATCCTTGTAGAACCAGACATCCCAGCCGTTGGCCGGAACATTTTCCGTCAAGGACTTGGCCACGGCATGGATGGACCCGACAAACTGTCCGCAGCGCAAATGTCCATTAGACAGGATCTTCGCCCGGATGCCGTCCCTGGCAAAGTAGAGCGTCTGCCCGGGACGCAGCAATCCGTTTTCGAGCAGCGCGCCGAACGGGACCCGGGCCTGCTTCCGTTTCTCGACATGGAGCGACTCCTCATCGGCTTTCTGCACGGCATCGATCCGTTTTTGGGCCACCTTGATGTATTTCTTATCGCGCTCGATGCCGATCCAGTCCCGCCCGAGCTTCTTGGCGACTGCGCCGGTGGTGCCGCTCCCAAAGAAGGGATCGAGTACCACATCACCCGGGTTGGAGGAGGCCATGAGGACTCGATAGAGCAGGGCCTCCGGTTTCTGGGTCGAATGCGCCTTGGTTCCATTGGTCCTGATGCGCTGCCTTCCGGTGGCCAGCGGAATGTTCCAATCCGAGCGCATCTGTAGATCGTCGTTCAAGGCTTTCATGGACTTATGATTGAAGGTATATTTTGCTCCCTGTTTCTTCTGAGCCCAGATCATTGTCTCATGAGCGTTGGTAAAGCGCACCCCTCTAAAGTTGGGCATTGGATTGGCCTTCACCCACACGAGATCGTTCAGGATCCAAAACCCCAGATCCTGCATGATGGCGCCCACGCGATAGAT
>JBLNAU010000617.1:0-2637 GCA_050259515.1 Syntrophothermus sp. | reverse complement strand
ACTCTGTTCTAGCCCACCCTATATCGTATTCGTTGGATAAGTGACAGGCCCGTGTATTTTTACCCGGGCCTGTCTTTTTTTCGAGCTCTTGAAAGGAGTAACGATGCAGACAACACGCTGCAAGAAATGCGGCCGGCCGCTGCGGGACCCCGAGAGCATTGCTCGCGGAATGGGCCCGGAGTGCGCCGGCAGTACCGGGGGCAGGAAGAAATATCGCTCCAGAAGACAGGTTCATAGAGGTTCTGCCTATTCCTTAGGTTTTACAGGAGTTGCGTCCCCAACCCTGTTCACTCTGGTCCAGAATGAAGAACAGGCGGAGGTACTGCCCGCTCCCGGCTCTACAGTATCTGCTTCAGATGCACAGCGTGAGGAGGCAGAATGGCTATTCAATTAGCTTTCGATTTCTCACCCCCAGCCCAACATGTTCTTCCGGATGTCCAGAAGGAAGCGTGGCTCGATGTGACGGATATCGCACGCGGTCTGGGTTTTACGGAAGCGGTGGAGATCAGCAAAACGATGAATGATGCGCTTGAGCCGCACCAGGACGAACCGGAAGAGGCATACGACCAGCGACTGTTCGATTGTCTCTGGTTAGCCCATCTGCAATGGACACTTTCCGACAGAGAGGCAGCCACTATCAATTTCTTCTTTGAGCGTACGAACAGCACAATGGAAACCCGCCTTCGGATCAGGGTGGAATATTGTGAAGGGGTCGTCCGACTTGTTCTACTGAATCAGGCGATTTGCCCCCTATTCGATTGACCCACCCTTCCCCCGGGGCAACTCGCTCTGGGGGCTTTTGTCTTTTTCATCAACTTCAACAAGGAGAAATTCCATGTCATATCACTCCGAACACCAACGGATGAAACCCGTGCTCGACCTGGCGCGCCAGCTTGACATCGCCAGCAATCCCAGCCTCCAGGCGCTATTTGAAGCTGGCAGCGGCGGCTTCCAGGTCTGGTGCGTTCCGCAGGACCGTCCGCGCGGCTGGTCTGACATCCCGATGCATCCTGGATCATTTTCAAAGCCTTGCCAGTATGTGGGCAGCGTTCGCTGGAAATGGGAGGAGGAAAAAATCATTGGACTGGAAATTGAGACCACAGCCTTTGCCCTGGCAGATCACAAACCGCACGAGTACAACCGGGAAAACATCACCAATCGAGAAGATGACATTGAGTGGCTGAGGGAGAAAGTCTCCTGGCTGTTTGCCGAAGCTGGCGTACCGCTTCCGCCCCTCCATGTGGGACCCGACACGCAGTCTTACGCTTATGTTCTCGCCCACTATTCTTCTCGGGAAGAGGAATACGTCGTGATCGTCTCCTCTGATTTCCACCCAGAAGCCTTCTGCAGACCTGGTTTTGAACTGGTACGTACGCTTGGCATTGGGAATGCCAGTCTCTTTCCCCTCAATATGAGCCTGCATCCCAAAGGCCAGGGGCAGGAGATGGATATGGAACCGGATGAAGGACCACTGGTGGAACAGTTCGAGAATTCATCCCGCCTGCACGATGATGACTGGCTGGAAGCAGCCTACGATGACTCCGTCAGCGGCTGGGAAGAATAACAAAAATGCACCGCGCCAGTCTGAGGGGGGCAGGTTGGCGCGGTACAAATTTATTATACCGAATGGATCATATAAGTCAATTCAAGGTTAATAAAGACTCATGAAAACACTCTTTCAAACCACGATTGAAAATCTTTTGAAATCTCATAACCAGCTGCAGGCGTTTCAAGCTCAGGAGCACTTCCATGTCCGTTTCGACATGCCGCACTTTGACAGACTGGTGATTGAACGCCATGGAGAGATGATCAGCGTGTCTCACTACTTCGAGCAGAATGGCGATCTGGTGCCTGACCCGGATGTAGAGCTGCAATATCCATCCTGGACACCGACAGCCATTACGCAGTGCATCGGCTACCGGCGCGAGAAGTTCATCGAACGCGATGGCAAGACCTTTGTCGATCGTCACTTTCACTCTGAAGTGTCCGCTTTCCTTTCTATGTGGGGAAGAAATATTCTGGCGCAGGGGTGGGCGGACAAGGGGACGATAAATCGGGATATATAACGAGTACAAAAAACCAATTGCTTTACGGTTCTAAACGACACGAGCCCGGATCCAAAGTCTGGGCTCGTGTATTCTTTGCTGGAGGATCACAATGGAACAACAAGCAAGATGCAAGAAGTGCGGCCGGATCTTGAAATCTCCGCAGAGTATCGCACTGGGCATGGGTTCTACTTGTGCGGGAATGACTTCCAGTGCAAGCAGAGCTACTCAGGTTCGACAAAAGCGAAGTTCAGGTAAGCCATATAAAATTGATTATGTCAGTAAGCAAAAGATATCCTTAACAGGTGATCTATCAACAAAACCACTGACATCTCGTCAGATTCGAGAGCAGCGCCGGAGGCTGTTTGAGGAGCGAAAACCATTTAGATGTGGTATTTTCGCCAAAACCCGCAAGCCTTTGATTTATGTTCCCACTGAAAATGGTTTATGGAAGGAGGATTGGAGTGGTAGGGAAATATCCCACGATCGACTAAAAGGATACCTCAGGAAGTACCAGTTCATATAGGCGGAAAAGCCCTTGATTTGCTAAAAATCATGGGCTTTTTTATTTAAGCAAGAAATGCCCTGGTTC
>JBLNAU010000616.1:0-4366 GCA_050259515.1 Syntrophothermus sp. | reverse complement strand
CTTCCGAGAGTGATGGAAACCTTCATGGTTTGATGACTATAGATAAGTTGACAATTCTGAATGGATCAGAATTTATACAAATGATTGATAACGACTCACGGTTGTCTTTACTTATTTATGTCAAACACAGTTCTTCGGGACAATTGGAACCACAAACCCGAAAACCATGTAAAAAACGAGTTTTTCACAACTTCTAGTGGTACCAGGATAATGACCCTTGTATCTTGGAAAGAAAATTGCTCAATCTACTGCCCGTTTCACCTGCCCTTTGTGCCTACTTATGAAATTGTCCGGTGGCCAGCTAAGATATAAGAGAAGACAACCTGATGATTTTTCATCAAGTTGTCTATTAAGACGGTCCCAACGGGATTAGGGTTCACGACGCGTACCTACTAAGGAGCTTAGTAATTTGGATTGTTTCTTCTTTATATCAGGAAGCATTCCTTTTCTAACATGTTCAGCCGGCTGAGATTCATCAATATGGCTTGCTATGCCAGGATTAATTACATATCCTATACAACCGGTAGTCAGGCTCGCTACCCGAAGGTCACATTCAAGTCCTGTCTACGCTATAAAAGGCATTTTAAAATATGACAACCTGTTATCAAATTCTTCTTCGGGTAGGTTGCAAACTCGTGCCTTAGAACTTGATTATCCCAAAAATCCATTGGATGGGCTACCCCGTCCTCAGTCATCCGAGCTCAGCACAACTCCAATGCGATCATCTGATGTCCAACCAATTGGGGTACTATAAATTCGATGCATCCATCCTTTTCTTCGTATGGTAGTGACTCGTGTTCGGGGACGCTCATGACATCTTTGATCTTGGGCAATTTGATCGAGATTTTTACATTGTGGATGGGGATTACATCTTCGATGATGTCGATTTCTTGACTCCGGCGCTCCGGGATATAGTGTAGCAGGTGGATGATCCATCGATTCTCATCGGGCTGTTCATTGACAGTTGCCTGCAAGGTTGTGGGACCATCGTGCCGGACGAGCGGATCGGGCAGCAGCAGCTCGAGCGCATTCAAGAACAGTTGCTTTTCCCAGCGCGGTGCAACGAAATGGTATTCCGAGAAAATCGGGTTCGCAAAATAGATGGCTCGCCCATTCTTAATCACCGCGGGTCCGCCGACTTGTCCAGAGGATGGCGTCTGACGATGCGAGCAAAAATGTTGGTAGGTGCGATCAAAGTAGGCCAGGGCTTTGCACGCCAATGTTTCAGACCCTGGTTCGGCTTCGACATCCATGCCGCGCATATATAACGCGTATTCGGTTTGGGCTAATCCCTTGTCCAATTGCCCCGGTAAAATATATTCGGCATAGTCGTTGGTTGGAAAGCATCTGCCACGAACCAACCCGCCGTTCAGATCACGCGGTCCTTCGCTTTTGAGCCGGACGCCCAGCACTTGGCGGGCGAATGTACTGGCATCAGGATTCATGCCTGATTCGAACGACGCAATAAGCGCGCCGCCGTGGTCGAGATATGCTTGCAATTTCTGAGCCAAATCCACATCGATGGGAATCTTATCTGGCAGGACGATGACATTGAAGCGTGATAGATCACTTGCAGAATCGAGGATGTCGAATTGATGAGCGCTTTCTTCCAACATGCGCGTAATGCCCATTAACGCTGGCGGCAATCCACCGATTTCAGCGCCATAGAATTCTTCCGGCGTCAGGACTCCAATCTGGGTGATGGGCCTGGCATTTCTACACCACGGTTCTTTTTTCTCCACCTCACGGTAGACCGATCCCACCAATTCGTAGACATGCGGGTCAATTTTGCCTGTGGGATGAAGCTGATCGCCGACGCTGCATCCGGCTCCCAGGGCCAGCATGCGAAAGCATTCATACTGTAAGGCCTCGACATTCTTGAAGGAATGAAAATCACCCCAGGAAGTGTGGAATTTTCCGGTCTGCCCAAGACAACACTTCCCAAGTGTTCTCGCATAGCGCATGGTGAGTGGGAAATGCAGATAGCCCCAGCCGCCGCTTGGCAAGCTCTCCAGCTCAAAGTGAGTGTAAGTATCGGCAATGGGACGATGCCGCGTACCGATGTGTCCCGCGTTATAAAAGATCGTACACTCGGAATTGAGCTGCCGCACAAAATGTGTCATATCCTGCATGAATCGATTGACAGTCTGCAACCCAAACTCCTGACGGGCACGTACACTGGAGGGTTCGAGACCGGCAGTCTCCATTCCGGCGCGGCAGTAACGGCAGGCGCACGGCAGTGGTCGCACGATGTCGAAAAAGAGTCCATCGACTGGAAGGCTCTCCAGGATCTCCCGCACATGCGGCTTGAGAAAGGTTTCGACGTAGGGAGAGTTCAGACACAAATCACGGTAGAAGCCGGCTTCAAACGGCGACGCACTTTGGAAGGAACTGATGCGGCCTTCTTCATCCAAGGCGAGCCATTCCGGATGCTGGCTGGCAGTATAGTGATCCCACTGGACGGAGGTGTAAATCGGCACCCTGATATTGTGGGCATGGCAGGCCTCGATCTGCGCCCTGAGCAGGTTGGTGGCGAGATGCGGATGCTGCCGCTCTGGATTTAATTTTGTGTCGTAGTAAATCCAACCATGATGACAGCGCGCAAAGCAGGTGATCGAATTCACGCGCGCTTTTTCGAGCGTCGTGGTAAATTCTTCAGGGTCAAACTGCGAGCCAATGCCGTCGATGAACTCGCTTGTGTGAAAATCAAGGTGTATCTGGCGAAAACGCAAATCCATTCTTCCCATACTCCTGGTCAAAGATTGACCACGATTCTACTTCCATTGTAAAAGATCTCGCGACCTTGCATTTGCTTGGCTAGCGGATCAAAAGGTTTGCCATTGGCCATGACAACCCGAAACACTTTCAATACCTGCATTCCAGGATAGGTCCCCTGGCGATTATCCAGAGTCAGCTGCCGTGTGCTGTCATTCCAGGTCATGTGAATCGTCGCGAAACTTCCCCGTTCGTAGTTGTAATTATCACCTTCATCTTCATACAACATAAAACTACCGTCTCGTCCAGGATACACCCACAATTCAATGGGTGCGTCAGGCTGTTCGCCAGTGAATTGAATATCGGGCCCGATAGGAACAATCGATCCAAAGCGTACATATAATGGCATGGTTTCCAGAGGCGCATCCGCCAAAATCGTTTGTCCACCAGCATATCGTTTCCCTGTCCAAAAATCATACCAATCGCTGGCGGAAGGCAAATAGACCGAGCGTGTTTTTTCCATGGCTTCCAGCGGAATGGAGTTTGCCGCAAAATACATTGGCTTGGTCACCGGACATACGAGAAAGGCGGGGCCAAACATATATTCATCGTTGATATTGCAGGCGTTTGGATCATGGCGAAAATCGAAAGGCAGCACGCGCAGCATTGTGTAATCCTGGTGTGTGACTTGCCCTGCCAGAGAGTAGATATAGGGCATTAGGCGATAACGCAGGCGCAGGTACTTGATGAGCGTGTCGTAAACCAAATCGCCTGGATTGCCAAAGCGCCAGATTTCCCGGGGTGTGTCTGTGCCATGGGCGCGAAACATGGGTAGAAACGCGCCATACTGAAACCAGCGCGCATACAGCTCGCGATAACCCAAATCATCCACTCCCTGATCATAATCACCGCACCAGAACCAAAACGCTGGTTTTTTCTTGACAAAAAACGCGCCAATGTCCATTGTCCAGTAGGGCAAGCCCGTCACACAGAAATTTAGCCCTGCTGGAATTTGCCGGCGCAGCGTCTCCCAGCTCGCAGCAGTATCGCCTGACCAGGTGATCGTCGAATAGCGTTGCTGGCCGGCGTAGGCCGAGCGGGTGAGGTTGACAACGCGTTTACTCGGGGTGACGGCGCGCTGGCCTTCATAAATGCCCTGCGAATGGACGAGGGAATAAGCGTTGATCAATTCCGGATCGAGATAACGTTTTGCTTCTTCGACATTGATTTGCATCTGCTCTTCCGGCTCTGGCTTGATCCCGCCCTGCCAATCGGCTTCAAATGGCTCTGTACAATCACACCACCATGCGTCCACTCCATGTAAGAACAATCCTTCGTTGGCCTGTTTCCAATAGCAGGTGCGTGCTGCATCGCTGAAAGCGTTATAGGTCGCCTGGTTTCCCAATAGAAAACCCTGGTTGTGCATTTCAATCCAATCTGCACCACCAGGACGCAGCGTGGGCCAAATAGAGATCATCAATTGAGCGTGCAAGGCATGCAGGTCATTCATCATTTGTTGAGGATCGGGATACCGTTCCGGGTCTAGTGACTTTTGCCCCCATAGATCGCCGGTCCATGATTTCCAATCCTGGACGATACAATCCAGCGGCAGACCGCGGGCTCGATATTCACGGACTATCTCAAGTAATTC
>JBLNAU010000615.1:0-11950 GCA_050259515.1 Syntrophothermus sp. | reverse complement strand
AATGGCGAAGCCGGTGAAGAAATAACAGGAGCTCCGGGTTTTGAAAACCCGGAGCTCCTGTTTTATGGGTTTGCATCCATGGCACAGCGAAAACCCACCGTCCCCAGGCCATATGTGCTTCTCCCATAAATACTGGTCTCTTCATACTTTTGAAGGGCCCAGCTGCGGACATCAGAACGCACCAGGTAATCCACCGGTACCACTCCGAAGCGAAATATGGAACGAAAGCTGCCGTCTGCGTAATACCAGGAGCCGCCTCGCAGCACCCTGGAATTGCTTTTTTGTAGATCGCTATCAGGCCCCAACGGATTTACTGCCGGAGATACCTGGTAGTAGTTCTCGTCGTACCGATCATTGACCCACTCCCATACATTGCCCGCCATATCATAAGCACCATACGGACTCTGCCCGTCAGGGTAATGACCAACTTCCGTTGTATCGCGGCTGGGGCTGTTATAGTTCAACAGCCTGTCATTCGGCGGATCATTGCCCCAGGGATAAGCATATCCATTCTCACCCCGTGCCGCCTTCTCCCATTCTGCTTCGGTCGGCAGCCTGCGGCCGGCCCAGGAACAATATTGGCTGGCCTGGTCCCATTCGATGTTGACGACGGGATAAAGATCAAATTTTGGATTACTGTAATAACTGGACCGTGTCGGAGAGGCGATGCTGGCTGGAGGTGTACAAGCTCCGGCGGAAACACACAACGAATACAGTTTGTTGGTCACCTCGGTCTGGTCGATCCAGAAAGCATTCAATCTCACTGTATGCTGCGGCTTGTTATCCAAATAAGAGGGGGATCCCTTGCAAGTATCACAGGGCTCATCGCTGGAACCCATTAAGAATTCCCCTTCAGGCACATAGACAAGGGCTGCGCCGTCCTTATCGCTTCTAAGAAGCGAGCCAATGCCAGGCACCGGTGCTGGAGGAGTGACAGTGTCAACCGGAGAGGAAGTACGAGTCTCCGCTGGAAGGGGAACTACACTTGTTAATTCATTTGTGCTGGAAGGTGAAATTGGAAGCTCACCATTTATTCGGGAACCGCACCCGGATAGCAATAACATTATCAAAAATAGACATCCAACCAGGGCTTTGTCAATTCCGAAACCAGGTTGATTCACATTTGCAGGATTTGTTGCCATGCTGTTCTCTTTGGTAGCTTTATGGAGGTCTTGCTGCAAATTTCTATGATCAAAGACTGGGCGATCCTTTTCTAGCCGTTTCCCTTCATTAACTCATCCACCAGGGACTCCGGCACCTGCACTGCGACCACCTCCCCGCGCACCGTGACGACGTCGTTGGCCAGGATCCATTCTTCGATGACAACCTTGCGTCCCTTTAATTCCTTCACCCTGCCACGGACTTCAAGCTCTACGCCCAGTGGCGTCGGCTTCAAATAATCCACATGCAAAGAGGCAGTAAGCGTTCGCGTGTTTGGCTCGGAATTTGGATTCTGTTCCCTGGCGGCTTTGTATAAGGCTGCCGCGGCTGTGCCGGTGCCGTGGCAGTCGATCAGCGAAGCCAGCAGTCCCCCGTACACAAAGCCAGGGATGGCAATATGGTAGGGCCTGGGAAGATAATAAGCGACCGATTCATCCCCATCCCAGTAGCTTCTGAGCTGGTGGCCATGCTCGTTCAATCGGCCGCAGCCATAGCAGTGGGCCAGCTCATCAGGATAGTAATCCTGAAATGATTTTTGGGTCATGAGCAAACCATCCTTCGATCTATAAGATTTACTAAGGGGCTACAGTGGCAGCGGGACTCTGGGTGAGGGTGGGGGTCCTGGTGATGGTCGGAGTACGCGTCGGCGTAAAGGTGCGGGTAGGGGTGGTGGTCCTCGAGGCTGTCGGCGTGGGTGATGGTGTATCCGTGGGAGGCGGAGTGGGCGCATCTCCTTCCAACAGGAACTGGCCCACCACTTTATAGTCCAGGCCCACGAAAATTTCCACCGTGTAGGTACCCGGCAGCCATTCCTCGGCGGGCGCTTTCCATTCCGTGAAACCGTAACCACCGACCTCCCCATCCCACGGGAGGGTCTCATAATGGACAAGCTTGCCGTCACGCAGCCAAAGTGCAGTCCACTGGGCGCCGGGAGTCATCTGGTCGTAGCTGAAAACCGCACACATATAATCTATCGGATTCTGAAAGACGGTACCCGCCTCGATCTCCGACAGATTCGCACAATTGCGTGTGAACTGCAGCGGACTGAATACTGCATTGGGATTGGGCGTCACATTACTTTCAAATAAGGCTTCAATGACCGGGGGGATAAAGGGAGTCGGCGTGATGGTCGGCGTATCACTGACGGAGGGAGTGAATGTAATGGTCGGCGAAAGCGTAATGGTGGGCGACAGGGTGATGGTCGGGGAAAGAGTCGTCGTCGGTGTCAGAGAGGCAGTTGGCGAGGGAGGGAAATAACGATACGCGACCGGCTCCCCATACAGTGCAAGCAGGATGCTGATCGCCAGCAGAAGCAAACCAAATCCCAGGGTATACCAGCCCCCCTTTTCACGCTGGCGGCGGATCCGGTAAAAAGTCAAGCGCCGTGCCGCCCGCAAAGTACGAAAACCAGACCGGAAGATCCATAACGCCCCAATAAAGGAGATCACGACCGCAGCGATGATGCCTGCACGAATGTCCATAGGAAGGATTATAGCATGCTGAAATTTATCACGCTTTTACGGTGTGGCTGTGCGTGTGGGCGTGGTTGTGCGAGTAGGTGAGGGAGTCGGAGTGAGACTCGGTGTACGGGTGGGAGAGGCGGTCCGGGTCGGCGAGGGCGTGACCGGTGTGCGCGTGGGCGAGGAAGTCCATGTGGGAATCGGAGTGTGTGTGGGCAGGTGGGTGATCGTCGGACGCGGCGTGCGGGTGGGGGAGGCGGTATAGGTTGGGCGGGGCGTGGGGCTCGGCGTACGCGTCCAGGTCGGTATGGGGGTGCGGGAGGCGGTTGGCGTGAAGGACAGCATGGCGATAAAAGTGCTCCTTCGCTCTGTCCACACTGCCATGGCAGTATAGGTGCCCAGATAGGAGGGCGTTCGTGAGGATGTTGCAGGGGCGGTGAGCGTCGACACGACCGTCGAGGTGCCCTGGGTGGTTGTGGATGGTGCAGCGCTGACGCTCGGAGTCGTGAGAAACATCTGGGAGGAGGTCGGCAGGGGTGTCGGTGTCCAGGCAGGAGAGGCAGTCGCAAGAGGGGCTGGAGAAAGAAGCCGGGTTACAACCGGTTTTCCAAAGAACAACGAGCCCAGGGCAAAGAACACCAGCACGGTGGAAACAGCCAGCAGCTGCCACCCGGCCATCATCCTGGCCTGCCGGGTCCGGTAGAATATCACGGTACGCGCCGATTGGATGGAGCGGATGCCGCCCCAGGCGGCCAGTAAAGCTCCAACAAAAAGAACAAGCGCGAGGATTGCAAAAATGGTGGTATTCATGCCGCCGGGATTATACTGCCTCTTCTTCCGGAGTGAGATAAAATAGAGGCATGAAGGAGCTTGTTTTCCTGAAACTCGGCGGGTCGCTCATCACCGATAAGATGAAGCCCTACACTCCGCTCCTGGATGTGATGGATGACCTGGCCCGGCAGATCGCCACTTCCCTGCGCTCCCAGCCGGACCTGCGTCTCGTGATCGGCCATGGCGCCGGCTCCTTCGGACACGTCGCAGCCAGTGAGTATAAGACCCGGGATGGCTTTCCGCGTGCAACCCAGCTCATCCATCGGGAGCGGGACACCACGGAGGACAGTTACTGGAAGGGATTTGCCGAGGTCTGGTACCAGGCCTCTTCGCTCAACCGCTATGTCATGGAAGCCCTGCATAAAGCCGGCCTGCGGACCATCGCCCTGCCCCCGTCGGGGAGTGTCATTGCCAGCGATGGACAGGTTGCCGTGTGGGAGACGACACCCATCCGCATGGCGCTGGCAGCGGGCATGGTCCCGGTGATCTTCGGGGACGTGGTCTTCGATGAAGTGCGCGGCGGCACCATCCTTTCGACTGAAAATCTGTTCACCTTCCTGGTAAAAGCCCTGGCCCCCGAGCGGGTTCTGCTGGCCGGCCTGGAGGACGCGGTCTGGGAGGACTTCCCTGCCCGGACCCGGCGCATCGAACGGATCACGCCCGAGTCTTTCGATCATATCAAACATGGCGTGGGAGCTTCTACAGCGGCGGACGTCACCGGCGGTATGGAGGCCAAAGTCAAGGAGATGCTCGAGCTGGTCCTGGAAAACCCGGGGTTGAAGGTTCAAATCTTTTCGGGTACCCAATCGGGGAACCTGGTTCGCGCCTTATTGGGGGAAATACTGGGCACCGAAATCAGCTCATAATCGTCACATGGACGCTTCACGGCATGACACTATGCAAGAAAATTGGGGACGGATAGCAATTGTAAAAATATTTTGAAAATATGATAATTAGCAGAGTTAAACTACAAATCCATTGGCAGTGCTTTTAAGGGCGCCTGGGGCGTTCTACGAAAGAGAAGTGCTAAAACGTTCAAAGGAGAAACCATGGCCACGAAAACAAAGGTCAAAAAGACAGTCATCGTAAAAAAGCAACCTGTTAAAAAGGCAGCGTCCGCCTCCCACAATGGACACAATGGCAGGAAAGCTGCTTTTGTGCCAACCAAGCTAAAACTGCTGAAACCCGTCCCCTCGGATATTGAGATTGCCCAGGCAGGCAAGCTGAAACCCATTCTCCAGATCGCAGCCGAGCTGGGGATCAAGGAAAGCGAGCTGGAGCTCTTTGGACCCTACAAGGCCAAGATCAAGCTCGAAATTCTGGACCGCCTCGCCAGGCGCAAGGACGGCAAGTATATCGACGTAACGGCCATCACTCCCACCCCGCTTGGAGAAGGCAAAACGACAACCACGGTGGGCGTTTCACAGGCGTTGGGCGCACATCTTGGAAAGCGCGTCATGACCGTGATCCGCCAGCCCTCCCAGGGACCGACGTTTGGCATCAAGGGCGGCGCGGCAGGCGGCGGCTACTCTCAGATCATCCCGATGGAGGATTTCAATTTGCACCTGACCGGTGACATCCATGCCATTACCGCCGCCCACAACCTGTGCTCTGCGGCGCTGGATGCCCGCATGCTGCATGAGAAGAACACACCCGACGATGAGAAACTGTTCAATGCCCTGTGCCCGCCCAACAAAAAGGGTGAACGCAAGTTCTCGCCGTCCATGCTCCGCCGTCTGAAGAAGCTTGGCATCGACAAGACGGATCCCAACGAGCTGACTCCCGAAGAACGCTCACGCTTCGCCCGCCTGGATATCGATCCGAACGGCGTGCAGTGGCGCAGAGTGATCGATGTCAATGACCGCTTCCTGCGCGAGATCATGGTGGGTCTCGGCAAGGAGGAGGCTGGCTTCGAGCACCGCTCAGGCTATGACATCACAGTCGCATCCGAGATCATGGCCATCCTGGCATTGACCACCAGCCTGGCGGATATGCGCGAGCGCCTGGGCCGCATGGTCGTCGCCGTCAACAAGCAGGGGGAAGCAGTCACCGCGGAGGACCTAGGCGTGGCCGGCGCGCTGACCGTCCTGATGAAGGATGCCATCAAGCCAAACCTGATGCAGACCCTCGAGGGCACTCCCGCCATCGTTCACGCGGGACCATTTGCCAATATCGCCCATGGACAGTCCTCCATCATCGCCGACAAGATCGCCCTTAAGCTGGCCGATTACGTCATCACCGAATCAGGCTTCGGCGCGGATATTGGTATGGAAAAATTCATGGACATCAAGTGCCGCTACTCCGGGCTGACCCCCAATGTGGTGGTGCTGGTTGCCACCGTGCGCGCCCTCAAGATGCACGGCGGTGGGCCGAAGGTTGTGGCTGGTAAACCCCTGGCCTCTGAATATACCGATGAAAATCTCGAGCTGCTGCAGAAGGGCCTGCCCAACATGGTCCAGCACATCGAGAACGCGCTCAAGTATGGCGTGAACGTGGTCGTGGCGGTCAACTCCTTTGCCAACGATACTCCTGCCGAGGTCGAGCTGGTCCGCCAGGCCGCACTCGAAGCCGGCGCAATGGATGCAGTGGTCTCCCGCCACTGGATGGAAGGCGGAAAGGGCGCGATCGCCCTGGCCGAAGCAGTGGTCAAGGCTTGCAACAAGCCCAGCAACTTCAAGTTCCTTTATCCGCTGGAACTCCCGGTCAAGGAAAAGATCGAGACCATCGCCCGCGAGATCTACCGCGCCGACGGTGTGGATTACACGCCCGAAGCCGAGGCCAAGATCGAGCAGTTCACCAGGCTCGGCTTTGGCGACCTGCCGCTGTGCATGGCCAAGACCCACCTTTCCTTCACCGATAAAGCTGAACTGAAAGGTGCACCGCGCGGCTTCCGGATCACGATCAGCGATATTCGCGCATCGGTCGGTGCCGGGTTCCTCTATCCGCTGCTGGGCACCATGCGCACCATGCCCGGCCTGCCCACCCGCCCGGTCTTCTACGATGTAGACGTAGATCTCGAGACAGGCAAAGTGGTCGGTTTGTTCTAAATAATATTTCAAAACTCATGACCCCAAAGGCAGCGACCTTCGGGGTCTTTTTTGTAAGACTGGATTTATAATGCAGGGATGCAAAGCCACCCATTGACCCTCACCTCAGCCCTCGAAGCTCTTCGCGCAGGAGAAGTCACGGCCCAGGATCTCACCGAATCCTGCTTCCACCAAATTGAGCGGCTGAACCCCCAGCTCAACGCCTTTATCACTGCCCTGGATGTCCAGTCTGCCCTCAAGGCACAATTGCCAGCGACCGCCCATCCGGCAACAAGTGCGCTGAGGGGAATCCCAATCGCGGTTAAGGACCTCTTCGATACGGCAGGCATTCGCACGACGATCGGCTCCAAATTCTTTGCAGATTATGTCCCGGAAACAGATGCCTTCGTCGTGGAGAAAATCAAACAGGCGGGAGCGATCATCGTCGGAAAAACAAACACCCACGAGATCGCACTCGGTGTAACAGGCAATAATCCACATTATGGAACCGCCAGAAATCCCTGGGATCCAGCCCGGATTCCCGGTGGTTCTTCGAGTGGATCAGCCATCGCGGTGGCAACAGGAATGGCGTTGGGTGCACTCGGCACAGATACGGGTGGCTCGATCCGCATCCCGGCTTCCCTGTGTGGCGTGGTCGGCTTCAAGCCCACCTATGGGCGTGTCAGCCTGCGCGGTGTGTTTCCACTGTCCTGGAACCTCGACCACGTGGGACCGCTCACAAAATGCGTCAGGGATGCTGCATTGATGATGCAGGTGATCTCAGCCTATGATCCGCTCGACCCCGCTTCCGTAAAATTGCTGCCGGGAGATTACCTGGGCCATCTGGTCGATGAAATGGAGGGACGGAAGGTTGCCATCGGCACAGGTGAATTTATCGACGGAGCAGAGCCGGAGATCCTGGAGGCGGTCTGTGAGGCTGCAAAAGTGTTCGAAGCCATGGGCTGCCAGGTCAAGGAGGTGAACGTGGACTGGCTGAGGGGTGCCGCACTTGCCAACCGGACGATGACCCAATCAGACGGTGCAGCCGTCCATCGTGACCGGTTGAGGGAACACCCCGAAATGTTCGGTGACGACATCCGCCGGCGGCTGGAGGATGGTGCAAAAACCAGCTCGACAGAATATATCCTTGCCAGGCGCACCCAGGTCGAGATCCGGAAGAGGTTCGAGCAGTTCTTTGAGTCGCATGACTTTTTGCTCACTCCCACCACCCCGATCGCCGCGCCGACCGTCGAAGGGCACGACGCGGTCGAGCAAGCCGGGCGCCTGACGCGTTTTACATCCCCCTTCAATCTTTCCGGCCTGCCCGCACTTTCCGTCCCGTGTGGTTTCACAAAAAATGGACTTCCCATTGGCCTGCAGATCGTCTCACGCACCTGGGCGGATTCAAAGGTGCTGAACGCCGGGTCTGCCTATGAGCAGGCAACCGAGTGGCACCATCATCGGCCGCCACTGGCTTAACTCCTTCAGGCCGGTTAAACGATCAGCCTCGAGTGCGACCTCGAGGCTGATCGTTTTTTAGACAGGGCTTGTATTTGAGTAGTGAATTGCCAGATCTTGGATTACACCTTTTGATATAAAGCCATTTCCCACACGAACAGGCGTTGGAATGTAACCCGTTCAAAGCCTTCGTGCTTGAGAAGGGAATCCATCTCGGAAACCGGGTGCAGGAATACACGGAATGGATCCCGTTTAATCTTTTGAAAAAAGTTTGCGACCGCAATAGCCATTCCTATATACCAGGCCTCCCGCGGGTAGGTCAGTGCGATGGCATGCTGGCTGTGATCGGCGGCTGCCCCCAATAAACTGCAAAAATCAGGATAACAGCAGACAACCCGATCGAGCGTCACGATGTCCGCCTTTGGCAGCGAGGCTTCCACATCCGTAAAATCGGCATGGATAAAAGTGACACGCTCAGCGTGGTTGCGCCGGGCTGCCTCGAATCTTGCCTCCTGTAAGTAGGCTGAGGAGGCATCCACATGAGTGGCTGTACTTGCTACATCCTCAAGCAGCTCATGATGGATGGCGCCAATGCCCCCGCCGATATCCAGCAAGGCAGCATCTCTTAATTGCAGAGACCGGATGGCTTCCAGGATCAGACGGGTATGCCTGGCAGGGCCCTTCCTGCGGTACTCCTTAAGCTGGTTCTTTGCTTCTTTTTCGCTAAAAGTATGATCTGTAATCTCACAGCAACTGCACGGCATATCACTTATCCTTCCCGTTGTATGACTAAAATTCCACTTGCTGCTAAAGTTGTGTCGATACGTGCTCGTAGTATTCCAGGGTTCCGGGATTGATCAAGGCATCTTTGTTGCTGACCGGGCGCCCGTTTAATATATTGGTGACCGCGCTTTCGACCTTTTTCATGTTCAGGGTATAAGGAATATCCGGCGCCTCCAGAATCAATGCAGGGACATGACGAGGCGAGGCATTTTCGCGCAAGGTCCTGCGGATCTTGTCCTTAAGCTCATCCGTCAATGAACAGCCGGGCGCAAGCTTGACAAACAGGATCACGCGCTGGTCTTCCTGATAGTTCTGTCCCACGGCAAGGCTGTCGGTTACCTCGGCTAGTTTCTCCATCTGGGCATAAATCTCGGCGGTTCCGATGCGCACGCCGGATGGCTTCAGCACCGCATCCGAGCGTCCGTAGAAGGTGATGCCACCGGTATCGCCATGGATCAATATGTAGTCACCGTGACGCCAGACGCCCGGATACACATCAAAATAGGCGCTGTGGTATTTGGAGCCATCCGGGTCATTCCAGAAATAGAGCGGCATGGAAGGCGCCGGGGCCTCACAGACCAGTTCGCCCTGTTCGTCGAATATCGGATGCCCACTCTCATCATAGGCTTGGATCTTCATCCCCAGCCCCGCGCTCTGCAGCTCGCCCGCATAAACCGGCAGGATCGGGCTGCCCGCGGCGAAACATCCGTTGATATCGGTGCCGCCGGAAATCGAGTTGAAATGCAGGTCAGGTTTGATCTGGCTGTAGACATATTCAAAGCCCTCCGCGGAAAGCGGGGAACCCGTCTGCGAGATCTCTCGTAAGGAAGACAGGTCATAGCTCTCACGCGGCGAGACGTTTTCCTTCTTTAGAAAATGGATATAGCTCGCGCTGCACCCAAAGATGGTGATCTGCTCATCCTGGATCAGCTTCCACATCGCGCCCGGGTCCGGGTAATTGGGGTTGCCATCGTACAGCACGATGGTGGCGCCAACCGCCAGCGAGCTCAACAGCCAGTTCCACATCATCCAGCTGCAGGAGGTGATGTAAAAGATGCGGTCACTGCGCCTGAGGTCGGTATGCAGGACCAATTCTTTCAGATGGTTGACCAGCACTCCCAGTCCCTGGACCATGCATTTTGGCTTCCCCGTTGTCCCGGACGAGAACATGATATACAAGGGATGATCGAATGGAAGCTGTGCGAATTCGATGGCCAGGTCGTTTTCCCGGGCCAGAAAATCATCCCAATGGACCGCTTTGGGAATCCGGGAAATATCTGGTCGCTCACGCGTGTAGGAGACAACGATAACGTTCTTCAGCGAGGGAATTCCCTGCGCCACTTCCGCTGCATGCGCAAGCGTATCGAAGGCTTTCCCTTTATAGAAGTACCCGTCGGCGGTGATCATCGCTTTGGGTTCCACCTGTCCAAGCCGCTCGATGGCTGCGGCGGGGCCAATGTCGGTGGCGCAGGAGGACCAGGTGGCGCCCAGGCTGGTCGCAGCCAGCATGGCGACCGCGGTCTCGATCAAATTGGGCATATATCCAACAACCCGATCCCCCACCCCAATCCCGCTTTCCTGAAGGGAATGTGCCAGTCTTGCCACTAAATCGTAAAGCTCTGCATACGTGACGCGTTTTATTTTTTGTGTTTCCCCTATAAAGATGAATGCGACCTGGCTATCTCGGTAACGCAGTAGATTCTCTGCAAAATTCAAGCGTGCGCCGGGGAACCAGCTTGCCCCGGGAAATTTGCGCAGATCATCCACAACCTGATCATAGTTTTTGGAAGCCTTGATCCCTGTGAAGTCCCATACTTCCGCCCAGAACTCGGGAATATTTTCCACAGACCATTGGTAAAGCTCTGCATAGGAACCCAGACTCAATCCATGGCGTGTGTTGACCCGCTCCATAAAACGCGTGATATTCGCCTGTTGCTTCCGTTCCTCAGACGGTATCCATAAGGGTGATCTCATGGGGTACTCCTTTCGGTTTGCTCAAGCCGCCGGGAGTCAAAGGATGAGTGGCTGCAGCTCTCCTCGCGTTTGGCTTCTCAAATTATAAGTCAAATAAAAACACGAATGGAGGACCATTCGTGTTCTGGACGAGATTCAACCTGGATGTTTAGGATGCGTGCAAGGCATGTTTTGCGTGGCCCGCTGCCTCCTCCATGGCCTCGAACATCTCCTTTGCCTGTTCCGGGGAAAGCCGCTCCTCCAGGATCGGGAGATAAACTTCCTCCTCCTTGGCGAAATGGACCTTCACCAGGGCATACACTCCATACAGCACGCGCTGGAGCGATTTGAAGCTCTGCGGCGACACATCCTGTCGCAGGCTGTCAAGCTCTTCGATGTAGCGTCCTACCTCGATATGATCGCGGCTCATGGTGCGGGTTGCATCCGGGCTGCCCAGGGCGCGTTGCACCACGGGGTAGAGAGCCGCTTCCTCGGCCTGTGCATGGGGAACCAGTTGGTAGGCCAGGAACTCATAGACTTCGCGCACGCCCTCACGGATCTGTTCGATCGGACTCTCGGGGATACTGTCGGCCACGTCACGGATCTGCTCAATATGGGGAATTAATTCCTTATGCTCATCACGTAGAGGCTGGGTCAGGGATTTCATTTTCTTACTCCTTTATTTGATTGGATGCCTTGAATGTACTCCTTTACCTGGGCAAAGACCATGATGCAGATCAATTAACTGCACCCTCTTCTGACATTTTTTCCAGTTGCTTTAAATCGTTAACGATCACCCATTTTCTGCCGCCGGAGATCCAGCCCTGCTCCGAGAAGTGACTCATGACACGGCTGACCGTCTCGATCGTCGTACCGGTCATCGCGGCCAGGTCCTGTCGCGAGAGCGGGAGCTGGATAAGTGTGCCGTCCTGCATCTGCTCTCCCATCTTGTTCGCCAGGCGAACCAACGTCGCTGCGATGCGCCGCTCCACGGAATAGACGCTGAGCTGTTTGATGGTCTCCTGAAACTCATCCAGGCGCTGCCCCATTGCTTTCAATACCTTGATTGCCACATCCGGATGATCGTTCAGGATCCTTTCGAAATTGTCTGAGGAAATTTGCAGGATGCAGCAATCGGTTTGGGCAATGGCGGTCTCGCTAAAACTGCCTCGGCCGGAAAACGCCAGGTTCCCAAAATATTCGCCTCCCCGCAACATATCCAGCAGGACTTCCCGGCCCAAGCCAGTATGCTTCAACAATTTGACTTTCCCCATCGCA
>JBLNAU010000614.1:0-2782 GCA_050259515.1 Syntrophothermus sp. | reverse complement strand
CAAATGGGAAGACGCTGATCATTGTCAACAGCACCGATGGTGCGCTCTACCGGGTCGACCCTGAAACAGGAGTTGCCACTCGCATTGATCTTGGGACAGGCAGCGTACCCAATGGAGATGGTATTCTATTACAGGGAAAAACCCTGTATGTGGTTCAAAACAGTTTGAATCAAATTGCCGTCATCGACCTGGCACCCGATCTCAGTTCAGGGACGATCGAGACTTTGATCACAAGTCCCAATTTCCGTGTGCCGACGACAATTGCGCGTTTTGGCAGCTCGCTGTACGCCGTAAACGCCCGGTTCGACACCCCACCGACGCCTGATACCGAGTATGATGTGGTGCGTGTCTCGATGAAATAAAATAATAAATACTCCCGCAGGCTGACTCCTGCGGGAGTATTTATTTTGTGCTTAGCGCATACGCTGCGATCCCGAATGCGATTGCTACATTGAATGATTTTTTCTCACCGCGCATGGGAATAAAAAGGATTTGCTCACAAAGCTCCTGCAGCCCCGGGTCGACACCGGTGATTTCGTTGCCGACGATCAAAATAGAATGAGAGGGAAAGCTGGCGAGCTCTCCGAGCTCCATGGCGCCTGGATGCTCTTCCAGGGCATAGATGTGGTTGCCCATTTTCCTTAGCCCCTTTACAAGCTTGACTGCATCCTTGTGATAGGACCAGGGAACCGAATCCTCGGCTCCCAGCGAAGTTTTGGTAACTGCTTCATTCTCGGGTGTGGGGGAGATGCCACATAGATATGCCTGACTGAAACCAAAGCCATCCGCGCTGCGCAAGATCGAGCCAACGTTCCACGCGGAGCGGATGTTATCCAGGAGGACAGCCACCCTCCGTTCCCTTGGAAAATCTGTCGGCGGGTTGGCACGCTCAGGTGCAGTGCGCAGCTTATGATGTAGTGCGACGTGCGTCTCTCCCATGCATGCAGGACAGCGCGTCCCAAACGGTTGCCCTGTCACAAAAGGATAACGGAGGCCGCACGACTTGCATATCCGGATCTCATAGGGTCTCTCTGGCATGCGGTCATTATACATGCTACAATCTGGCAATGCATCATGTAGTCCCGGAACTCATCGTTGAGAATTACCGTGCGGGGAAATATAAGGGTGAGTTTCCGGCGGTAGGGATGTTCATGGATCTCTCCGGTTTTTCTACAATGACCGATGCGCTTATGCAGCATGGACAGCACGGCGCCGAGGTTCTGGCCAACCTGATGCACGGGGTGTTCGACCCGCTGGTGGAAAGCATATTTAATTACGGGGGAAAGATCATCGGTTTTGCAGGCGACGGCATCATGGCTTTATACCCCGTCAGGGACGACGCCCAGGCTGTTGCCTTTAGCGCGCTTGCATCTGCCTGGATGGTACAGCGCCGCCTGGTTGAAAATGGCCAGCGCAGGACCGTTTATGGGACTTTTCAATTTACGGCAAGGATCGGGTTGACATATGGCACGGTATCCTGGGGGATTTTGCATTCCGAGGATGGCCGGAACGCCACATACTATTTCCGAGGTTCGGCTGTGGAGGAATCTGCCAAGGCAGAGCATCATGCCGGTGTGGGTGAGATTCTCATCACGGAGGAACTGCAGAAATTACTGGGGGATTTAATCCTGTCCCGGCCGGCTTCCCCCTTCCACCAGTTGATCGGATTCAATACCGATCTGCCTGCTGCAACACCGGCCCTGTTACCTTCTGTTGACCTGGAAGTCTCCCGTATCTTTCTGCCTGAGGAAATCGTTGCCCAGAACGTGCGTGGCGAGTTCAGGCAGGTGGTCAACCTGTTCATGCGGTTCCCGGATATCACGAACGAACAACTGGCTGATGTAACGCGCGTCATCTTCGAACTGCATAAAAAATATGGCGGACTGCTAAGCCGGATTGATTTTGGCGACAAGGGCTGTAATATCCTGATTCTGTGGGGTGCGCCTGTGGCCTATGAGAATGATATCGGTCGGGCCTTGAATTTTGTCCTTGATCTCCGATCCCATATCGATATCCCGGTAACGGCCGGCCTGACCTACTATATTGCCCATGCAGGCTACCTGGGAAGCATCATGTGTGAGGACTACACATGTTATGGCTGGGGAGTCAATCTTGCCTCCCGTTTCATGGTGAGCGCCCCCCTGGGCGAGATCTGGGTGGATGACCGGATCGCCCGCCGGGTCTCGAACCGGTATACGCTGGAGTTTATCGGCGAGCAGCGCTTCAAAGGTTTCTCCGCCTTTCAACGCGTTCACCGCTTAAAGAACTACAACCGGGATGTGGATGCCGTGTACCTGGGGGAGATGATCGGGCGTGAGAGTGAGCTTGCCCGGCTGGATAAATTTGTTGAACCGTTGTGGAAGGGCGACTTTGCAGGGGTATTGTTGATTCTGGGGGATGCTGGCATAGGAAAAGGAAGGCTGGTGCAGGAATTCCGCGCCTCTTCCTTGTTCGAGGAACAGAAGGCGACCTGGGCGTTCTGCCAGTCGGAGCAGATCCTGCGGCAATCCTTTAACCCTTTTCGAAGCTGGCTGTTTCGATATTTCCAATTTACATCCCTACAGGAGGATGTAGAGCGTAAAAAGGTATTCAATGAAAAAATTGACAGGCTGATCGAATCCATTCCTGGGTCTGAGCTGACACGGGAACTGGACCGTCTGCGCTCAGCGCTGGGCTCGCTGGTTGACCTATATTGGCCGGATTCGCTTTACGAGCAGTCGGACGCCGAAGCGCGTTACAACAGTACACTTCTCGCCTTAATTGCATTGATCAAAGTCGAAAG
>JBLNAU010000613.1:0-4779 GCA_050259515.1 Syntrophothermus sp. | reverse complement strand
GTTGTGGTAAACAATGCCGGCCTGATGATCTTTAAGCCTTTGGAGCAGCACGACGAAAGCGACTGGCTCAAGATCCTGCATGTAGACCTGCTGGGCGCGTTCTTCTTCACCAAGCAGGCATTTCTTCGGATGAAGCCCGGCGGTGCCATTGTCAATGTATCCAGCATCCACGCGGTGGAGACAACCCCGCTGGTCGCCTCCTATGCGGCTGCCAAAGCGGCGTTGCTGTCATTGACCCGCTCGGCAGCACTCGAAGGAAAACCCAGGGGAATTCGTGTCAACGCGGTGCTGCCGGGTGCCATCGATACCCCGATGCTCTGGGACAATCCCAATATCAAATCCGGCCAGGAGACGGTCCACCCTGCAGACGTTGGCAAGCCTGAAGACATCGCCGCCCTGATCGCCTATCTCGCCTCTGAGGATGCAGCCTTCATTCAGGGTGCCATGGTGCGTGCAGACGGCGGCCGACTTGACCGCTTATAAAAATTCCATGTCTCAAGGCTTGGAGCGTGTCAAATAGCCCAACCCATTTTGTCCATCCATGATAATTTCCATGAGATGGCCCGGGCGCTCACTGGGGATATGGATCACTTTTATGCATTGACTTACACTTGTTTGGTGGGAAATAAATTTATCGGTTTGACTGATCGATTTCTTGAGGAAATCCCAATTCAAGTGATCTCCCGGGACATCGGGATAGACGGCCAGCGGATAGATCTGCGATTCCACCAGATCCTGAAAGAAATGCGTCCCGTAGGATGGCTCGGCGCTGAAGCCGCTCTTGTTGCTTGCCACCTCCACCAGGGCACCGGTATTGAATATATCTGCATAGGTGACGGGGACGCCCTGCATGGAATCGGACGATCCCCAGCGACCGGGGCCGATCAGGATAAAGGAATGTTCCTCCAGCGCGCCATTGAGCTGTCCGATGCAGCGGGCTACTTCTGCATGATCGTCGAGACTCTCCAATTGATAATAAGTTTTCGCGTCCACGTAAATGATGTATTCGATCTGGCTGACACGACCCTGGGGCACCATTCGTGTGCAAAGAAAGATTTTGTCCTGGGCTGCCAGGTCGGATGGCAGGGACTGGACTTCCCGGCTTTCTGTGTTCCACTGGTTTTGCGGGCGGCATTGTAGCAGATGGAAATCGAGCGCCGGCTTATCGCCTGCAGGTGTGATAGAGACTGCAAACTCGATATCCACAGGCTGCTCATATTCCTTGGCCAGGCGGGAGAGAACCGTTTTCAATAACGGCACAAAAGACCCTCTCTGCAGGACGCCGTCAAAGGTCAGGATCAGCTGCGAAGGATCGATGCTCTTTCCGATGGAAAGAGGCGGGCGGACAGTTTCTCCATCGTCCACGGAGACCAGCCATCGCAGGGGATAGTAGTCCGATCCCAGGACCGATTCAACCGGGACGGTGGTCATTGTGTTTTGTTCAAGATCGAGTGTGTCCACGAAATGCTGGGAATAGTAACGGATGGCCTGCGGCGTCACATCCGGGCGAAGCTGTGGGTGGCTGAGGTTGACCATGCGAGGATAATCACCGGCAATGCGGTCCACGGCGCGGGTGCCCAGGCCCATCACGAGCCTCATGAATCCATCCTCACGCTTGAAACGCGGATTCCAGACAATGGGACTGTAGCTGTACGCCACCCCTGCCAGTGCCGGGAAATAATACTGGCGGTGGCGTTCCCCCTGGACCTCCTGCAAGAGGATCGCCATCCGTTCATCATAATCCAGCAGGCCGACGCGGCGGCGGTAAATCAGCGCGTCGGGACCGAAAACACTGGCGTAGATCTGCCGGATGGCCCGGGTGAGATCGCCCAAATTTTCCCGGAGCGTACCCTGGTTCGGACAGAAGATGCTCATGTATTTCCCGGCGAAGGACATGCCAAAATTGTCCTCCAGGAGGCTGGACGAGCGGACGATCAATGGCCGGTTCCCGATCTCTCGCAGAAGCTCGCGGAGCTGGTGAGCGATATCCTCGGGGAAGCGGCCGCGGCCATATTGTTCCTGGATTTTCGGATATTCCTCGCGGATCTGTTCGGCAGTCTTGTATTTCTGGTTGAGAAACTCCACCTGGTTGGCCGCCATGAAATCATAGAAGACATCCGCACCGATAAAGTAGGAGCTCGGTATGTGAATGCGATCAAAGATTTCGGGCGCCGTACTCTGCAGGATCTTATACGCCAGTAGCAGACCGGCGGCTTTGCCTCCGATCTTTCCGGTGCCAATGCGGCGCTCGAGGATCATATTGAAGTCCATTGCGGTGAACCAGCGCCTGGCAATATGAATAAAGGCCAGTTGGTCACTGACCAGGCTTTTCAGCAGCACCACGCGCAGCTCCTGGAGGTGGTGATCGATGGAGGCGCGTTCTGCATCCGGCAGGGCTTCATACTTCTCGGCCTGTCTCAGGACCATTTCCAGGGGGGCGAGCTCGGGGTTGAAAGGCAGGCTGTGATCCGGGGCGATGTTTCTCCCAGCGGATTGAGGAGTCCGCAGCTCGTCCAGAATGTGATAAAGAATCTCGATCGGAAGGTTGTAGGCGAAATAAAAATCGGTCAGCGTTCTGCGCACCCGGCTCCAGCGCAGATCCCACTGCTGGGCAGTTTCCTCCAGGAGACCGTTATGGATGCCCTCACGCTGCTGGGAAAGGATGGCTTTCTCCTTTACCTCGGCGTCGAAGCGCTGCGGGGTGATAATGCCCCGCCGAAACAGCTCATCCCGCATCCGGCGGCGGATGTCCGAAGCCAGCATTGGATACTGGGCGATCAGCAGATAGATCTCCAGGATTTTCGATGATTCGGGGGGAGTATGCATCATTGACGTCATAAGTAGTATCTTTTCGAACTCACTTTAGGAGGGATTGGCGAATAGGTAGGGCGATTATAGTCCATGCACCATTTCCCATCAGGAGGTTAAGCGGAATGCAAGTGGCATCTTCATTAGAAGATTTCCCAAACCCAGTCCTCGTGCGATTTTTTGTGCCGGTTCTGTGCAGGTTTTCTAGACCAGGAACCAGGCTATCCCCTGTATAAAGGGATCATCGCCTCATGCAGAAATTGAGCGGTGCTGGTTATCTCGGTATTCTCATCCCGTTTATAAAGGCCAACAGATTTTATTTTCAAGGAGAAGCATGAATGAAACGATTTTTCAAATGGCTGGGTCTCATCCTGGCTTCGCTGGCCGGTTTGATTGTCCTGGCAGGGCTGGTGATGTTCCTGAGCGGCAACTCCCGCCTGAACAAGACATATGATTTCCCGCTCTCCACTGTCGTCGTTCCGACAGATGAGGCCAGCATTGACTATGGAAAGCACCGGGTCCAGACATTATGTGCTGACTGCCATGGAGCGGACCTCGGCGGTGTGTTGAATTGGCTTGATGTCGGCCCTTTGGGCAGGATCGATTCCGCCAACCTGACCTCCGGTGAAGGCGGTGTGGGACAACAGTTCTCCTCCGACGAGGATTATGTGCGCGCCCTGCGGCATGGGATTGATCCGGATGGCAAACCGATCAATATGCCAGCCGTGCGCCCGACTGCTTATTTTGAAATTCGGTCTTGTTGCAGTTTGCCTCAGTGGTCCGGTTAACGTAGTTCTACAGGAAATCTCATTTGTTTCATATATTTTGTTGGTAAAGTTAGCCAATATTTCAAATTCAGGGAAATTTCGATGAATCGCAGGGATTTTATGAAGGTAGCCAGTCTTTTTGCGGCCGGCGGATTGCTGGCAAAAGTCGGTCAAATCGAACTAAACGATGAGACAAATACTCCAGTATTGGAAAGGGTGAAGATCCCGATCAAAAACCTGAAACCCGCTCTGGAAGGATTTACCATTGTCCAGCTGAGCGACATTCATCTTCAGCCTTTCACCAAGCCGGAGCTGGTCCACAGGGCGGTCGAGATGTCCAATGGATTGCGGCCGGATCTGGTGGTCTTAACCGGTGATTACGTCTGGCGGGTTCAGGATGCAATTTTCGAGCTGACGCCCATCCTGTCCGGGTTGAATGCACGGCATGGCGTCTATTCTGTATTGGGGAATCACGATCTGTGGCTGGATGTGGAGGTCACGAAGACCGCCTTCGCGGAAGCACGACTTCCACTGCTTATCAACCAGGGAGTGGAGATTTACGAAGGAAGCGGATCGTTCTACCTGGCGGGCATGGACGATGGTTGGAGCGGTCAGCCGGATTTGAAGATGTCCCTGGAAAAAACCCCTGCGGGGATGCCAATCGTCCTGCTTCTGCACGAACCTGACCTGGTGAACGAAACTTCTATGGACCCGCGCATCGCTTTACAGCTCTCCGGCCACACCCACGGCGGACAGGTGCTCCTGGGGGGCAGACCGCCGATCTTTACCCCAACACTTGGAAAGATATACAGCCAGGGGCTGTTCCGGGTCAACGATACATGGTTGTATACCAACCGCGGCCTGGGTGTGATCAGTGTGCCTCTACGAATTAACTGTCCGCCGGAAGTGACCCTGCTCACTTTAACAAGAGCCTAGGGGTCCAAAAGCAAAACAAGTCGCCCGAGTTTGCCTGGCGACTATACCCAACGATCCTCACCATGCATCATTCAGGGGGCCGACCCAGTCAACGATTTGCACGTTTTTAGAAAGCGATATCTTTTCTGCTCCATCGCTGGGTAGGGCGCGATTTGGAGATCACCCGGTCTTTGGCGTTGATGCCCTGAGAACACGGATGAGATCGATCACTCCAATGACCAGGAGCAATGCTTCCACCTGGAAGGTCATTGATCCAGTACCGAGGGCA
>JBLNAU010000612.1:0-8671 GCA_050259515.1 Syntrophothermus sp. | reverse complement strand
CAACCTGTTGGAATCCCCTACCATGCCACTCAAACAAATCCTTCGACAGACCGCATATCAGGCTGAAAAAGCTTCCCAGCAGGCAAAATTCCACTCCATACCAGCCCCCAAAGATGGATGGCCCATTCTCCTGGGCATTTCCTTCCCCAAGAGCGGGACCCATCTCCTCGACCAGATCCTGCTTGGATTCTCAAAGGTCGGGCCCTTCTCCAAAAGACTGCACTCCTTCTACGCCGAATATGAGGGGGAAAGCGGACGCAAGAGGCCGCCGGAACAGGCGGTTGCCTGGCTTAATTCCCTTAGACCGGGTGATATCGCCTCTGCCCACCTGTTCGCGCGGCCCGAGGCTGTGGAAAAGGTCGGCTCCCCGGCTTTTGTGCCCTATTTCATCTTCCGTGACCCGCGCGATGTGGTTGTTTCCCATGTCTTTTACGTGACGGAGATGGAAGCCCGTCACGTCCACCATGCCTATTACGCCTCCCTGCCTGATTTTAACTCACGCTTGAACGCCAGCATCCTGGGCAGGCCGGATGCCGGCGTGGAATTTCCCGATATTGCCGCCCGGTTTGCCCCCTATCTGGGATGGCTCGATCGCCCGGAAGTGCTTATTCTTCATTTTGAAGACCTGATTCATGACCGTGCCGCCACATTAACCCGCATTATGTCCCATCTCCTGGTTCGGGCCCCAATCCCTGCAGACCGGTCATTGATCCTCGATTCGCTCGAATCCTCCATCAACCCCCAGCGCTCCCCCACGTTCCGGTCGGGAAAAACCGGCGAATGGAGGAAGCATTTCACATCTGAACATAAAAAGATCTTTAAGAATGTAGCAGGAGATTTATTAATTCGTTTAGGATATGAGAAGGACAATACCTGGTAGGGGCGTTCCCTTGGATACCTGAAAGAGATATGAGCTGTTCCATTATTATCCGTGCTTATAATGAAGAAAAACACATCCGTCGCCTGCTGGAAGGCATCCGGCACCAGACGTTGAAGGATGTGGAAGTGATTCTCGTTGATTCAGGCTCGACCGATTCGACCGTCGAGATCGCCGAATCGCTGGGCGCACGGGTGGTCAGGATCCCGCCTGAGGAATTTACCTTCGGAAGATCGCTTAACTATGGAATTCGCGAGGCAACCAGCGAATTCATTGTCATTGCCAGCGCCCATGTCTACCCGGTGTACCCGGACTGGCTGGCAGCCCTGCTGCATCCGCTGCTGGACGAACAGGTTGCCCTGTCCTATGGGAAACAGCGCGCCCCGTCCTATGGGAAGTTTTCAGAAAAGCAGATTTTTTACCAGTGGTATCCCGAGACCGGCAGGCTGCGCCAGGAAACGGCTTTTTGTAACAATGCCAATGCCGCCATCCGCCGAAGCCTTTGGGAGGAGCATCCGTACGACGAGATGCTGACCGGGCTGGAGGATCTGGCCTGGGCCAAATGGGCCAAGGAACAGGGATATGATATCTCCTATGTAGCCGAGGCGGAGGTGATCCATATCCACCACGAAACGCCGCACGGCGTCTTTAACCGCTACCGGCGTGAAGCCATGGCCTACAAAAAAATCTATCCGGAGGCAAATTTCAGCATCTACGATTTTTTCCGCCTGACCGCTGCCAATATTGCCAGCGATGTCTGGCACGCTTCCCATGAGCATATCCTGTGGAAAAATCTGGCTTCGATCCTTTGGTTCCGCATGATGCAGTTCCACGGCACCCGCCTGGGCCATCGCGAGACCAGCCTGATCACCCCCCAATTGCGCGAAAAGTTTTATTACGCAAGAGGCAGAAAAGCCAGTCGGGAATCGAGGCGGGAGGTTGAGCCGATCCAGTATCAAAAGTGAGGTACCAGGTGAAAATGGATAAGGTCTGGCAATTCGTAGGCTCCTCCACGGAAGGAGATGGTTTTGAAATAAAAGGCGTAAATGTATGGAATCATCCCTGGCAGACGGAGAGCGGCGAAGAGGCCCACGTCAATGACCCAGTGTACGGAAAAAGCTATATTTTCAAGGTCTTTTCGATCCGGGATGATGACCAGAAGATCGAGTTTGCGGCGGGGGAGTTTTCAAAAGGGGAATGGGGCTTTTATACAAAAGAATAATTTCGGCTTGCAGCAATCCATGGGGAAGGTCTAATCGATCATTCAATATGCACCATGACTTTTTTCCCATTTTCATTTAGATACATCTAAACCCTTCTTAATTCATATCTTAGAAGGCAACTGTATCGTTAGCCAGTCGGATTCCTTCTACTTACGCTGAATCTAGCGGAGTCCGAAATTTAATGTTAAGGAGAGAGTATGAGAAGATCAATAATTGTAGGGATGATGACACTCGTGGCGATGGCACTTGCGGCCTGTGCGCCTGCCGCAGCGACGAATGTGCCGACCAATGTTCCAACCGTTTCCGTCCCTGTCACCGGGTTTACGGAAACAGCGGCTGCCCCGGCGCCCGCTGTCGCTGCAACTGAGGCCACGGGAGGCGAGATAAGCGGAACTGCCACGACAGACGCAGCTCTAGCAACGGCCACATCCGAAACATCTGCCGGTACCGGTTCAACGACCGATACGGGTGTTCGGATCAGTACCTCTACGAGCACAAGTGCCAGTGAGCCTTTCCTGGTGGACCAGCAGGGCCGCACCCTGTATATGTTCACCAGCGATACTCAAAATGGCGGAACGAGTGCCTGTACCGACCAGTGTCTGACCCAATGGCAGCCCGTCATTGTGACCGGCACCCCTCAGGCGGGCCAGGGTTTGAATGCCAGCCTGCTTGGAACGATCACACGCGAGGACGGGACCCTGCAAGCCACCTATAATGGCTGGCCGCTGTACACCTATGCTGGAGATACAGCTCCCGGCACTGTGAATGGACAGGGAGTGGGTGGCTCCTGGTTCATGGTCTCCGGAACCGGAAACTCGATCCAGCAATAGAGTAACCCTTCTGGCAATCGGGGCTACTTCAAAAAATCCATCTCCTGCCGTGTGGCAGGAGATGGATTTTTAATGGACTTGCAAGGAGCTGGGAACTGGAGTTTCTTTGGAACTCTTTAATTGTCTAGAGCGTCCTAAGGAGTGGCTTGTTATACCACTGGAGATTTCCATGACAATTAAGAATTTCAAAAAATATTTGATACCACTTTTGGGGCTGGCGCTTATTCTTGCCTGCGGGCCATTTGCCCCCGCCACACCTCAACCTGAAGCAACTTTGAATGCCCTGTATACGTCTGCGGCGCAGACGTTGCAATCCATGTCCACCGAGGGGACCTATGTTACGTACACACCGCCCGTGCTGGCGAGTGCCACCCTGACCCTGGCATCGGCCACACCGGTTGCTTACGCCACCTATACGGCTGTTCCCCTTCTACCACCGGTCTCGCGCTGTGATTCAGCCTCCTTCGTCGGTGACGTGACGTACACGGACGGCTCGATCGTCGCTCCCGGCAGCGCCTTCACAAAGATCTGGAGGCTGCAGAACACGGGCACCTGCACCTGGAATAATTCCTATGCACTTGTCTACGTGGGCGGCGAAGACTTTAATGCACCCAGCACCGTTTCGATACCCGGTACTGTCTATCCAGGTCAGACCGTGGATGTTGCAGTCAATATGACCGCGCCGACCAAGTCCAACACCTATGTGGGCTATTGGAAACTTCGCAACTCGTCCGGCGCACTCTTTGGAGTGGGTAGTGGCGATGCGAGCGTATACGTGGATGTAAAGGTTGCCGGCTACTCGCTCGCCGCTTATGACTTCCTGGCCAGCTATTGTGACGCAAGCTGGAGCAACGCATCGAAGGATCTTCCCTGCCCGGGCACGGAAGGGGCAAACTCCGGCTTTGTCATTGCGCTTAATTCTCCCAAGATGGAGAACGGAAAATCGATCGGGAATGCCCTGCTTACCTACCCTGAGAAGGTCAACGATGGCATGATCAGCGGGAAATATCCCAATTTCAAGGTCCAGAATGGCGATCATTTCCAGGCAAACATTGGCTGTTTGGAAAAAGCCAACGACTGTGACATGATCTACCGCTTGCAGTACCAGATCGGAAAAGGTGACGTCCGCACGCTGGGCCAATGGCGCGAGGTCTATGAGGGAAGCTCCTATGCGGTCAATGTGGACCTTTCCTTCCTGAGCGGGCAAAACGTCAAGTTCATCCTGACTGTATTTGCCAACGGATCATCACACGAAGATTACGCGCTCTGGGTCAATCCGCGTATCACGCGCCTGAGCTCCCAGCCGCCCACAGCGACCCCCACCGCCACGGCAACTGCTACGGCAACTGCAACGGCAACGACAACGCCCAGCTCATACCCGTAGTCGTCCCTGTAGTGTGGTCCTGCCTTGCATACTGCCTTGCATACTGCCTTGCATACTGCCTTGCATACTGCCTTGCAGTATAATGATGCTGGAAATATTATGGATTTAATATTTCCAGCATTACATTTGACCGCAATTTCACGGAGGTAAACTTATGTTTGTACGAAAATCCCTGCGGCGGGCTGCCTTGGTTCTTACACTTGCAGCCGCACTGATCGCTTCTTGTTCCGGCGGAGCCGCAGCCGAGCCCACAGTGGATATCAACGCAATCAATACAGCCGCAGTAGAGACCGCCATGGGACAGCTTTCAGCACAGTTCACACAAACAGCCCTGGCTGCTCCTACAGCAACAACGATTTCTACAAATACAGCGCTTCCTCTTCCTACGTTCGCACTTCCGGGTTCTGGAACCGGCTCGCCCGCGCCAGCCAGCAGTGCCCTTCCAACTGTTTCCTTTAACAGCACTGCCACCACCCCACTGGCAGGCTTTACTCCTCTGGCCACCACTGCTGCAGGCGGATCGACTGGCCCCACATCCTCCCTGGGAGATGCGTGCGACAACAGTTCCTTTGTAAGCGACGTTACCATTCCAGATAACAGTGTGATCGATCCTGGTGTAAATTTTACGAAGACATGGGCCGTTAAGAACACCGGTTCCTGCACCTGGGATGAGGGATATGTTCTTACATACATCGGCGGCAGCTCTCCCAACCTGGATCCCGTCAACCTGCCTCTCAAGGAAAAAGACCAGTTTGTAGCCGGCGGCGAAACTGCAAATTTGAGTGTCCAGTTAACGACCCCCTGTACTCCCGGAGATTACCAGGGGACCTGGAGAATGAGGAACGATAAGGGCTACTATTTTGGTACGCCTCTTACAGTAATCGTAAAAGTTACAGCCAAGTGTAAATAGTAGGGAGATTTCATGAAACCCAAACTGATTGCCACTGCCGTCCTCGTAACGATTTTGCTTGCTGCATGTGGCCCGTCTGCGCCTGCTGCGGGACCCACTCCAGATGTCGCTGCGATACGTACCTCTGCAGCGAGCACGGTGGTATCCCAGTTTACATTGACTGCCGCCGCCTTTACAGCCACGCAGCCTGCTGCTTCGACTGTTACTGTTGCCCCTGCCCTTCCGACGGATACCGCACAACCGGATATAACCGCCACGCAAACAACCGCGCCTGTCGCCCAGGTGACCAACGCCGCGGGCACAGTGGTGACACTCTGCGACAAATACTCCTGGGATCCCGCTACCGTGGATGTGAACATCCCCGACAACACCCCCATGTCGCCCGGCCAGGAATTCACAAAAACCTGGAAGATCAAGAATATCGGCGCCTGTACGTGGGGGGAGGGATATAAGATGGTTTTCAGCTATGGCGAGAAAATGAAGGGAGTCGCCCAGCCCTTGGGTGCTGCCATTGCGCCCGGTGAAGAAGTCGATGTCTCAGTACAGTTCACCGCGCCCGATCTACCAGGCTCCTACTTTAGTGTCTGGACCTTGCAAAACCCCAAAGGCATTTCCTTCCAGGGGAATGATAATAAGGCTCTGTACGTTCAGATCGTTGTTCAATAAGCTTGGCGCACGATTTAAAACAAAGCATCAAGGAGAAAGCACGCCAGCTGGGATTCATCCCTGTAAATTTGATTTGACCGCGCCGGTCTTGTTGATAATGACTTTGTAGCTCAACTCAGGGCAAGCCATCAGGCTTGCCCTGGCTATTTACATTCACTTTTGTTCAATCATTAAACTCAGAGTGCCTGATTTTGTATTTTCTTCCGAGCCGATAGGCCTTGCCTCGACCAACAGATGAAACTGTATTACATTCACGAATATGGAAAATAGCCCAGTTGATTTCAATGAGTAGAATCTAAAGATCACATTAGCGTCCGACTCTGTTTACCATAAGGCAATCATCAGCGCGTTGTATATATCACCATACGTATTGCTCGCTAGAAAAATCACAATGTTGACTTTTTTTATACGAGTTGTATAATAATTTGTAACAATTCATAATGGTTTGGAATGTTTGTCTTCCAACCCCATAACTCTATATAGCTTTACAACACTGAATAGGGGTGAAAGAAATCAGGTGTAATCTGTACCCGGTTCCTCACACATGTCAAGACATTAAGTCTGCAGAACAATCAGTTTTTACTGCTCCCGCTATCTCTATTCCGAATGGAGGTGGGACGATTCGCAGTATTGGTGAGAAATTTGCAACGAATCCGGTTACCGGAGCGTGCGTGGGCACGCGCAAGTGTCCAGATACACATTTGTTTATACAATCATGTAGGTATGAGATATCACAATCGTGATGTCAGACCAACCTCTGACCGCAAAGACCAACTTTCAACAGTGATTCGGGTTGGCGAACCAAAATGCGCTGTAAAGATGCCGAAAGGAGAAAATCATGGCAGATGTTACTCCCTCAGTGCTTGCCAACTCTATCATGGGCAAGCTCTATGACATATTGACGAACGGGGATGCTACCGTCCCAAAGTCAGCTGATAACTTCTTTAGCTGGGCAACCCCCGGCATTCCACTCGGCGCCGACGACTTGAGGTTCTTGACTCAAGGGTTTACTGGCGTCGTAACGCCCGCGGCGGTGCAGACTTTGTTGGCGGCGGAAGGTGCAAGCCAACCTAGTGCGGCTGGTGCCGCTGGAGCCACAACACCGGCACCCAAATTGACGGAAGCTGATTTGGAAAAGCTGCGAGCTCAGGACACCGCAGGCTTGTACCAGCAAGCGGAGTTCTTTGCTCGATTAGTTGATGTTGTGCTCGATGTAGCCGCGATCAACAACGAGCACTTTGCCAAACTGGCGGTGATGAATAACGAAGGTGGGCTTTCGGAAGTCTACGAAACAGTACTCAAGCACTCCCAGGTGGCGCACCAAGAGCTAACGGACGATGAAAAGCAGAAGCTGGAGCACTTGCGCTCGCTGCTAACAGCAACCACCGAGAAGACAGACCTGATCACAGGCGAAAAGAAGCAGGTGACGGGTCCCAGTCCTTTAGTGCAGGCTTATAACGACAAGATGGCGGCATACGACGCCGCAGCGCTCGAATATAACAGCCATCGCATCGACGCGCTGGCAGCTGACAATGCAAAGGCAGTATCTTTCTGGGCTATCAATGCGAACATCCTGCGCGACAAGGTCCAAGCGGCGATGAACGACTGGATCACCAACGGCTATAAGAATGAATATGAGGAGATTGCAGCATATATCGCGCAGGTGGAGGGACGCGATCTGGTTCTGCTAAAGCAGAGCTATATTGACGAGCTGGAGCGGGCGAAATTGACCGGTCTTGCCTCGGGCAGCGATTACTACTATACCGCGTTAACGCCGCCTCATTTCGCCGAGTCGACTGCGGGATGGACCAATTTCAGTTTCAGCTCTGGAGACTTTAGCCGGTATTCGAACTCCAAGTACGATGCCAGCGGCTGGAACGCGAGCGCTGGAGGAGGTTGGTTGGGGATATTCGGAGGCAGCGGCGGCGGGAGTGGCAGCTCCTCACGTCAGGAATGGACCTCAGGCTTCAACTCCGATCACTGCAGTATGAGCTTTTCAATAGTGCAGATTCCGATCGTCCGTCCCTGGTTTCGCCCCTCCTATTTAACCAGCCCGATCTGGCGCTTTGCCGTGGGCGATGTTTTGGTCAAGGACTGGAAGTTAAGTGATGGTGGGAAACCACCTACAGGGCAATTGCCGGCTTATCCGACGTCCATGATTTTTATTCGCGATCTCAACTTGAACTTTGGCAGCGAATCCGGGTTCTCGGAGTGGATGAATGAGCAGAGCGAATCAGCTGCGCATGGCGGTGGCGCCTTGTCCATTGGACCGTTCTTCCTGGGCGGCAGCTATAGCAGTTCAAGTAAGCAAGGTCGCTCGGAAAGCTCATCACAATACAAGTATGACGAGAATGGAATGAGCGTGCCTGGGATGCAGCTCATCGGCTTTAAAGCCCATGTCCATACTCTACCAATGCCAAATCCATCATCCGCCGTTTTGGAATGGGTGTAGCACCAGCTAGGGCTGGCAAGGTTGTCAGCACTTGCCAGCCCTATTTTTTAGGAGAATGAGAATGGATGCAATTGCGTGGCTCGCGCTGATGAGCAAAGCCAATGAGGTTTTTGGAGGTCCAGGAATCTTCCTGAGCTTTCCTGCTACAACTTCGTTTTCTTATACGCCAGAAGACCTTAACTTCTCGGAGGCACTTTCGAACCCCCAAGTTGGACATATACTGGCGGATCTTTCATTGAATGTGAATTCTTTGCCATCCGGAACCCTATTTACGGGTCCAAGTGATAACCCTCTCTGGCGAGCGTACGACCAGTGGCTGAACGATATGG
>JBLNAU010000611.1:0-4848 GCA_050259515.1 Syntrophothermus sp. | reverse complement strand
TTCTCCTTTTGAATAAGGTTATGATTCACAGCACAAGAAACCATCTTATGCTGTATCCGATTAGACACCGGATGTCAGAGATCGAGAAAGTCAATCGCTGACATCTGAGGTCTAATCCCATTCCCCGCGCTGAGCGGAGTGAGCGTTCGTTGTGAGCGCAGACGAAGCGCGGGATAACTGCGAAAATGCCGCTTCGTCTACGGGACAGAAGATCATTGTCCCTCCGCTCAGCGTGGGATCACTTCTTTAATTCCAACAACACTCTCCTTACTATTTCCTCCACCTGTGCATCCGTGGCGCCTGGCGCGGGAGAGGCAGGCAGTGAAGATGCCCCTCCGGTAAACGCCCGTCTTTGGGCGGGATCATCTGTGGAACCAGGCGAGAAAGCCGCATCCGGCGCCGTGCGGATCTCATAGGCCAGTTTCTTGACGTTATACAGGTGATGAACCGTGATGTTATCGCCCGTGATCGCGCCGCCGACACCGCCTGAGCCAAGTGTCATGGAAGGCATCACGCCGGTGGTATAGCCGGTTGTGCCCAGTGTGCCAAACGTATTCACCACGATGCGGAAGACCGGTTTCTCCAATCCCCACTGCATGATGACATTCTCATCCCGGGCATGGATGACAACTGAATGGCCGCGCCCACCGTAATTGATCAAATCAATACTGCGCTGGCAGCCTGCCTCCCAGCCATCCGCCTCATACCAGCCCAGGACAGTGGTAAGTTTTTCACCAGAGAGTGGTTCCTCGGGACCCACCCCGTTCAGCCTGACGACAAGGATGCGCGCCCAGTCTGGAATATTGAACCCGTACATCTGTGCCAGCTGCTGGGGACTCTTGCCAACGGCCTTTGGATTCGGCAGATGACCCACGAACAGATTTTTCGCCAGGATCTGCTTGATGCCCTCATCGACAAAAAATGCACCTTCGGCCTTCATCAACTCTTCAAGCTGGGCTGCAATGGGACGATCCGCAACGACAGCCTGCTCCGTGGCACAGATCACCGAATGATCGAAGGCCTTGGAGGCAACAATGTACTTTGCAGCCCGCGGGATATCGGCCGACCGATCCACATAGACCGGGACGTTCCCCGGACCGACGCCATAGGCAGGCTTGCCAACCGAATGGGCGGCGCGCACCATATCCGAGCCGCCGGTGGCCAGGATGACCGCCACATACTTGTGCTTCATCAATTCCTGGGTGCCGGGCAGCGTCACCTTGGTCATGCACGAGATCAATCCTTTCGGCATGCCGGCCCGCTCCCCCGCCTCCGCCATGATCCGGATCGTTTCCGCGCAGCACTTGGCAGCAAACGGATGCGGCGCAACCACGATGGCATTTCTGGCCTTCACCGAGATCAGGGTTTTATACATCGTTGTTGAGGTAGGATTGGTGCTCGGGGTCAGCGCAGCGACCACGCCCATCGGCCAGGCGATATCGTAGGTTTTCCTGACCGGGTCATTGCGGATGACACCCACCGTTGGGATATCCTTGATCGCTTCCCATAGAAGTTGGGAGGACAATAGATTCTTGAGCGTCTTGTGTTCAGGAACACCGTAACCTGTCTCTTCGTTCGCCATGCGTCCCAGCGTAACGGCCGCGTCTGCAGCAGCCTGGGCCATTGCCGCACAGATGCGGTCCACTTCGGCCTGGGTGGCATGCAGGAATTTGCGCTGGGCATCACGCGCCTGGGTCGCCAGTGTGCGGGCTTCCTGAATGGAGAGAAGATCATTGTCAAATTCGGCCATAAGAATTCCTTATGTCACACCTGCACTCGCACCATGTGCAAGTGTTGTGAAGGCGAAGCCTGAAGCAATCTTCTGTTAACCAGAGGTTGCTTTGTGCGAGGAGATTGCTTCGTCGTCGCTCCACTCCTCGCAATGACATGTTAGTAATCAATCGGACGGCTCGCAACCTCTAATACTTTATTCTGAAAAGCCATTGCCGCGGCCCGGCAGGCGGGCTGGTCGCCGGTGAGCATTACGCCCATGTAGTTCGTTTCGGAGGGCGGCATGGTCAACGAAACAATGCGGACATCCGCAGACTTAAGCGCCGCATCCAGGGCAACCAGGCCCTCGTTCGGGGTCGCCACCAGATAGGCAATCGGCGAACCGACAGCAATGTTGCAAACCTGCGAGAGGTACGTCCCTGTTCTGGATATCACGTGCGGGAAAAAGGCAATCGAATCATCGTCATTGGCGGAGTACCAGATCGCCCGGGTGCGGATGTAATCCACTGCAGCATTCAATCCAGCTCTTACCTCGGCCGGATCGGGCCCGGCGAGGATAGCCATGATCTCCCCGGACCATTTTCCGGAGGTATGCCTGGCGCCTGCATAAAATGACCGGGCATAAACCACCTCCACGTCCGCCATTTTTGTGGCTTCATCGATGGCCGTGTATGTAGCATCGTCATTATCCACGCTGAGCAGGCCGATGGAGCGCTGGTCATCGCGCAGCTTGAGATGCCCTGCAAAGTCGCGGTCCACCTGAGGGATCAGCTGCACGGCAAGTGGAGTGCCATAAAGGGGATCAAGGATTGCCATGGTGAGTCTTCCTTACTTAATCATCTTCAGCTTTACGCCGGACGCCTGGTTCTTGCGCATCTTCTGGGCAATTTGTACCACAAATGCGCCGCCTTCCAATGGATTGGTGCCGCCATTTTCAAAGATGTTGCAGACCACGTCCCGGTCGGCATCCGTGTCACCGTACTTGGGTTTGTAGCCCATGTAGGCGCTCATCGATTCGGCCCGCCCCAAGCCGGGACGCTCGCCGATCAGCAGGATGACCACATCCGGCTTGATCAGCTCGCCGATGTCATTCATCACACCCACGCGGGCGTATTTGATAAAGAACGGTGTGCCGAACGTAAGCCCTGCAGTCTGCACACCCTGTCTGATCACGGGGAAAATTTGCCGCAGGTTCGCTTCAATCGCCGCCGCAGAAAGTCCATCGCCGACACAGAGCTGGACGTTCACGTTCTTCTGACATTTCTCGTTGATGATGCGCTTGGCATCGTCGCTGAGCAGGCGTCCCAGGTCCGGACGGAGAAGATATTCCTGTTTGCCGCCGGTGATCTTCGTTTGCACGGTGAAAAGCTTGAATTCATCCAGCAGCTTTTGATCCACATCGCGATAGAGCGCATCCTGGGTCACCGCATGATCGCCCTGGAACAATAGGAGCGAAGCGGTGTTATAACGCGGCCCGGCACGTCCCACACCGATACGGGCGGTCGTGGAGTCGATCAACGCCCGCAAGCCATTCGAGTCTTTTGGATTTTTGACACGCGCCTTGTAGCGATGTTCATCCAGAACCGGGTCGGGAAGGTCGATGCTAAGGCTGGCGGTGGATGTCGCAGTGCGAGGCTTGACCGGAACAGCCGACGGTGCAGATAGAGTCGTGGAAACGGAGGCAGGCGCGCCTGCATCTGAACCGTTTGCCCTGACTGCGCCAGAGGCCTTCAATTCACGGACGATTGCGTCTACGATCGCGTTAAGTTTGGCGTCATCCATAAAATATCTCCAATCATGTTATTGCGAGGAGCGTTCATCACGACGAAGCAATCTCATAGTGTGAGGAGATAACCTCGCTTTGCCTGCAATGACATCATCGCTTCAAGAAGAACGAAGGATCTCCTGCCTTATCCGTCAGGACACCGTCTTTCATCAAACCCATCTCTACCATCCATTTTTCGAATTCGGGCGCGGGACGCAGCTTGAAGAGCTGGCGGAGCGTAGGAGCGTCGTGGAAGGAGGTGCATTGGTAGGACAGCATCGAGTCGTCGCCCATCGGCACACCCATGAAGTAGTTGCAGCCCGCGGCGGTGAGCATGACCGCCAGGTTCTCGATGGCGTTCTGATCGGCGCGGGCATGGTTGGTGTAACAGGCATCACAGCCCATCGGGATGCCGGTCAACTTGCCCATAAAATGGTCTTCAAGACCTGCACGCTGGATCTGCCGGGCATCATATAGATATTCCGGGCCAATGAAACCGACGACCGTATTGACCTGGAAGGGATCATAGCGCCTTGCCAGCGCGTAGTTCCGCGCCTCAAGCGTGAGCTGGTCCCAGCCGTTGTGCGCATCGGCAGAGAGGGCAGACCCCTGGCCGGTTTCAAAGTACATGAAGTTGGGTCCCTTGGGGAAGCAGTGCTTTTTGGCCAGGGCATAGGCTTCATCGAGCATGCCAACCGAAATCCCAAAGGAGTCGTTGCCCTTTTGAGAGCCGGCAATGGACTGGAAGACGAGCCCGACCGGCGAGCCCGATTCCATGCATTTCATCTGGGTGGTCACGTGGGCCAGTACGCAATTTTGCGTAGGGATATTCCAGGCCTTGATGACCTCATAGGTCATATCGAGTAGGCGGGAAACGGATCCATAGGAATCATCGACCGGATTAATGCCAATGACCGAGTCTCCCGAACCGTAGGATAAGCCTTCATAAATTTCTGCACGGATCCCTTCGGGAGAGTCAGTAGGGTGGTTTGGTTGGTTACGCGAAGAAAGCGTACCGGGCGAACCGATTGTATTGTTGCAATGGGCACTGACAGGGATCTTCTTCGCGGCGTACATCAGATCCAGGTTGGACATCAGCTTCGTAACCGCAGAGATCATTTCGGCGGTCAGACCCGCAGAGATACGGCGGATCATGTCGGACGAGGTGCTGTCGGCCAGGATCCATTCCCGGAACTCGCCCACCGTCCAATCCTTGATCTCGTTATAGACTGTTGGATCGACGGCATCCTGGATCACGCGCGTGACCTCATCCTGATCGTAGGGCACGGCGGGATTTTCCCGCAACACCCAGAGAGGCACTTCTGCCAGAACCAGTTTTGCAGCGACGCGCT